>CALKKA010000021.1 GCA_937995495.1 uncultured Phycisphaerae bacterium | reverse complement strand
CATGAGGCCGGATGAACGGCAGGAAAAACTCGATGATATGAAGAAGCACCTTTTCAATCTTCGCAGTCAGGCCGTAACAGAAAATCTGGAAAACCTTCATGCGATTCGAAATGTTCGACGCGATATCGCGCGGATCAAAACCATTATCAGGCAAGAACAGATAAAGGGCCAATAAAGGCATGGAAACACAAAACGTCAAAAAAAATAAGAATGCTGTTGTCGTCAGTAAAAGCGGTGACAAGAGTGTTGTCTGTCAGATTGACTACAAAGTAAAACACCCCCGTTATGGGAAATATATTCGCCGCCGCACGAAACTGGGCGTCCATGACCCCCAAAATCAGGCGAGCGTTGGCGATCGGGTGGAAATATCTGAATGCAGGCCGATTAGTAAATCGAAAAACTGGCGGCTGGTGAAAGTATTGAAAAAAGCAGTCACTGAATAAAGGGCAGACCATTGATTCAACAAGAAACCATGTTGGAAATCGCTGATAACAGCGGCGTTAAAACGGCACAGTGCATCAAAGTGCTGGGTAAGTGCGCATCCAGAAAAGGGAAGTATACGCGTCCGACCGCAGGCGTTGGCGATGTCATCTGTGTTGCGATTAAAAAGAATCTCCCGAATTGTCCGTTGGACAATAAGAAAGTGCATCGGTGCGTCATTGTTCGGACCAAGTATCCGATTCGTCGCCCGGACGGCAGTTATGTTCGATTTGACAGCAATGCCGCTGTGATGATCGATGAGAACAAGAACCCGGTTGGGACTCGCATCTTCGGTGCTGTGGCGCGCGAACTGCGTGAAAAGAATTTCATGAAGATCGTCTCTTTGGCCAGTGAAGTGGTATAGAGTCTGTCACAATAGCGTAAAAGAGGAACAAAATGGCAAGACATGTAAAAAAAGGCGATACGGTAGAAATTAAGACCGGCGTAAATAAAGGCGCGACCGGTAAGGTCATGCGGGTCATTCCTGAAAAGGATCGCGTTCTGGTAGAAGGCGTCAATCTGGCGCATAAGCATGTGCGTCCGACGCAGAAAAACCCGCAGGGCGGGCGGATTCGGATTGAACGGCCGATTCACATCAGCAATGTTCAGCCGGTCAACCCCAAAAGCTCCAATGGCAGCCGTGTTCGTTTTGATACGGATGCAAAAGGAAATAAGAAACGCGTTGCTACCGACGGCACCGAGATCGGTGTGGTTACGAAGGCAGCAAAGAAATAGAGATTTGAGTCGAAGGATAAAGGTTAAAGATGACTCGCTTAAAAGATTTATATAAAAGCAAAATTAGCACGGATCTTCGAGAGAAGTTTGCCTATAGAAGCTCGATGGCGATTCCGAAGTTGGAAAAGATTGTCGTTTCGATGGGCGTTGGCAAGGCCGTTCAGGACAAAAAGTTCATGGACAATGCCTTCAAGGATATGACGGTCATTACCGGCCAGAAGCCCTTGGTTTGCCTGGCCAAGAGAAGTGTATCAAATTTTAAGGTTCGTCAGGGCGACAAGACCGGCCTGAAGGTCACACTTCGCAAAGAGCGAATGTATGAGTTTCTGGATCGACTGATCAATTTGGCGATTCCACGTGTGAAGGACTTTCGGGGTCTGAATCCGAAGGGGTTCGACGGGCGCGGTAATTACTCGATGGGCATGGAAGAGCAAAGTGCTTTTCCGGAAATTGATCCGTCTCGGATCGAAACCCAGCAGGGGATGAATATAACATTTGTAACGACGGCAAACACGGACGCTGAAGCCTTTGAAATGCTGAAGTTGTTCGGGATGCCTTTTAAAACGACGGATAAAGACTAGTTTTTGGAGTGAGTGAATGTCAACATCGGCACTTGAAAATAAAGCCCGTAAAGAACCGAAATTCAAAAGTCGCGGTTATACCCGATGTGAGATTTGCGGGCGTGCCCGTGCGGTATATCGTAAGTTTAAGGTGTGCCGGATTTGCTTCCGCACGATGGCCAACGAAGGCAAGATTCCGGGTGTCAAAAAGGCAAGTTGGTAATCAAAAGAGCCAAAACGAAGATAAAGAATTAGTGGAGCCAGTTGAATGAGTTTAAGTGATCCCATTGCGGATATGCTGACAAGAATACGAAATGCCTCGCGTGTTGGACGAGAGACCGTGAACGTCAAAGCGAGTAAGGTCTGTCAGGGTGTGGCCCAGGTCCTAAAGGACGAGGGATACATTCTGGGTTATGACCGTATCGATGACGGCAAACAGGGATTGATCCGTGTTGAGTTGAAGTACACTCCGGAAGGCGATCCGGTCATTAATACCATTACCCGTGTCAGCAAACCGGGGTGCCGCGTTTATAACGGCAAAGAGGACCTGCCGCGTGTGATGGGTGGACTGGGTATCGCGATCGTTTCGACCAGCCAGGGCGTGATAAGTGATAGAAAATGTCGACAGGATAATGTCGGCGGAGAACTGATTTGTACGGTGAGCTAATATGAGTCGTATAGGAAAAAAAGCAATTGCGGTGCCAAGCGGCGTTAAGGTTGAACAGAAGGGCCAGCACTTTAAGGTCACCGGCCCCAAGGGAACCCTTGAACTGGATACACATCCTGAGATCGATGTCAAAGTCGAGGATAATCAGATCGTTGTATCAAACTCTGATGAGGCAAACAGCCGGAAGAGGGCATTGCACGGCACGGCACGGGCCCTGTTGAACAATGTGGTGGTTGGGGTGACCCAGGGCTTTTCCAAGCCGATGCAGATTTTTGGGACCGGCTACAATATTAAAGAGCAAGGGGGCAAGGTTGTACTGAATGTTGGCTTTTGCCATCCGGTAGAATTGAAAGTGCCCAAGAGCGTTACGGTTGAAATTAAGACACCCGCAACGCGTGGTAATGATGTCCCGGCGCTGTTTACCCTGTCCGGACCCAACAAGCAGGAACTGGGACAGTTTGCTGCAGAGGTTCGTAAGGTGCGTCCGCCTGAGCCGTATCAGGGCAAGGGAATTCGATACGCTGACGAGCACGTCATTCGTAAGGTGGGCAAGGCCTTAGGCGCTTAATTAAGAAGATTGAATGGCCGGGTTGCGACAGCGATGTGGCACGGTTGTGAATAATAATAAGGATTTGGTAACGATGCAAAAAGAAAAGATCATAAAGGCGCGGCAGCGACGCAATTGGCGTTCTCGACGCAAAATATTCGGAACCCCGGATCGTCCGCGGTTGGTTGTCTTCCGTTCCGGTCGGCATATTTATGCTCAGGTTATCGATGACCTGGCCGGTGTTACGCTGGCCTCCTCGAGTACACGGGCCAAGGCGTTGCGTGATGGCGTTTCTTATGGCGGCAACAAAGATGCTGCGAAAACAGTGGGCACGGCCATTGCCAAGCAGGCGATGGAAGTGGGGATCAAGGCGGTTTGTTTTGATCGCAACAGTTACAAGTTTCACGGTCGGGTTAAAGCGCTGGCCGATGCAGCGCGTGAGGCCGGACTGGCTTTCTAAAGGGAACGAATCGAAAACGATAGAATCGGAGATATAAGTTGGCTGAAGAAATCAGAACAGACATTCAAACGGAACAACCGCTCGAGGATACGGTCGTTAAGATTTTCCGTAACGCCAAGGTCGTTAAGGGGGGTCGTCGTTTCAGCTTTTCCGCATTAGTGGTTGTGGGAGATCGCAATGGGACGGTTGGCTTTGGTTACGGGAAGGCGAACGAAGTGCCGCCGGCTGTAGAAAAAGCCGTAAAGGACGCCAAGAAGAACCTGCAGCAGATTCCGGTCGTGGACGGCACACTGCCGCATCCGGTTATCGGCAAGTCTCGCGCAACACAGGTAACGCTGTTGCCGGCCAGCCCGGGTACGGGGGTGATCGCCGGTTCGACCACACGTTCGATCCTGGAGTATGCGGGTGTTCGCAACGCATTGACCAAAGTGAATGGCAGCCGTTCGGCAAAGAATGTGGTGAAAGCCGTTATGGACGGCCTAATAAAACTTCGTGATAAAGAAACCGTCGAAGCTCTACGTGGAGTAGAGATCGAAGTCGAAAAAAGGTGGTGATAGCGATATGTTAAGCAATGAAATTACAGCAATCGTCGGTTCAGACCCGAAACGCAACCGTGTCGGGCGCGGCAGAGGATCGGGCAACGGAAAAACCTGTGGCCGAGGCCACAAGGGCTACGGCAGTCGTGCGGGTTCGTCTACGCACCTGGCTTATGAAGGGGGTCAGATGCCGCTGTTTAGAAGGTTGCCCAAACGAGGATTTAACAACGCACAATTTGCAATGCGTTATGAGGTTGTCAATGTCTCTCAGTTGGACCGTCTTTTCAGTGATGGGACCGAGGTGGGACTCAATGAACTCGTAGGCGCTGGCTTGGTTGATTCGGCCGACAGTAAAGTCAAGATCCTCGGCGATGGTGAATTGACAAAAAAGTTGGACGTATCAGCTCATAAGTTCAGCAAAAGCGCTCAGGAAAAAATTTCCAGTTGCGGCGGTTCAGCAAAGATTGTCGCTTAAGGCATAGCTTAAGGAAGAGAAACAATGCTTGGAACATTTGTAAACATATTTAAGGTGCCGGATCTAAGGAACAAGATCCTGTTTACCGTTGCGCTGTTATGTATTTACAGGGTGGGGTTTTTTATCTCGGTTCCCGGTTTTAATGCTGAGCAGATACAGAAGGTTTCTGACGACCGGGATACAGATTCGCCGTTGGGTCGGGCTGCGGATTATATGCAGATGTTTACCGGCGGTACCCTTCAGCGTTCGAGTTTGTTTGGTTTGGGTATTATGCCGTATATCTCGGCATCGATTATATTAATGCTGTTGGGAGAAGTTCTTCCGGCTTTGAAGAAGTTGCGGCAGGAAGGGCAGACGGGGCATAAAAAGATACAGGAGTATACCCGCTATCTGACGGTGCCGTTATGTTTGGTCCAGTCGCTGATGTATATGAAGATGTTTGCCAGTGGTGAAGGGTATGTTTATCCTGGGATGCAGGTTCATGCAATTGTGATGGGTGTGGTGGGCATGACTGCCGGAACCCTCTTTTTGATGTGGCTGGGTGAGCAGATCGATGAGTACGGGATGGGTAACGGCATCAGCTTGATCATCATGGCCGGTATCCTGTCACGCATGCCGTGGGCCGTCATGCAAATCTTGCAGAATACAAAACTTAAAGTCGGCGTTGAGCCGGGACAATTCGGCATGGGAACAATCGTTTTTCTGATCGCCGCATTTGTTTTTGTTATTGCCGGAGCGATCTTGATCACACAGGGCCAACGCCGGATTCCAATCCAGCAGGCTAAGCAGATGCGTGGCCACCGGATGTATGGTGGAGCCCGACATTACTTGCCGTTGCGTGTGAATCATGGGGGTGTGATGCCGATCATCTTTGCATCCAGTTTGATGATGTTTCCGCCGATCGTTCTACAGCAACTTGAAAAGATTCCCGCCCTGGCCAATTCAACAGTGCTGAGTCTTTTCTCTGAGGCCTTTCGGCCGACCGCGTTTACTTACAGCGTTGTATTTGTTGTGATGATCTTCTTGTTTGCTTATTTCTGGACTACGGTTCAGTTCCAGCCCAAAGATATGGCCAAGAATCTTCGCGATCGTGGCAGTTTCATTCCGGGTTTGCGTCCGGGTCATCGTACCGCAGAATATCTTGAAACCGTGATGGTTCGGATTACTTTCTTTGGTGCTGCATTCTTATCGATTATTGCGGTTGTCCCCAGCCTGGTGACACAGTTGCTGGGCGTACCGTTTGCTGTGGCATCCTTTTTGGGTGGAACGGGTTTGCTGATCGTGGTGAGCGTGTCTCTCGACTTGGTCCAGCGGATCGAGGCGAATCTGATCATGCGTAACTACGAAGGTTTCGGTGACTCAAAAGTGAAGGGAGCATTCAGATGAAATTGATTCTTCTGGGACCTCCCGGCGCTGGCAAAGGAACACAGTGCAAACGGATTATTGACAAGTACAGCGTTGCACATATGTCCAGCGGTGACATTCTGCGTGCCGAACGCAAAGCCAATAGTGAACTTGGGCAAAAGGCCCAGAGCTATATGGATAGCGGTTCCCTGGTTCCGGATGACTTGATTATCGACATGATGATAAACGCGATTAAAAACACTCCAGCCGGATATGTGCTGGATGGTTTTCCCCGCACGGTTGCCCAGGGTGAAGGCCTTGACGCAGCATTGGAAAAAGCGGGCGAGAAAATTGACGCGATCGTCAACCTTCAGGTCCCGGACGAGCCGATCATGGATCGTATGACAGGCCGTCGGAGTTGTCCGGCGTGCGGTGCGGTTTATCATGTTGTGAACTTAAAGCCGAAAACGGATGGCCAGTGCGATAAGGGCTGCGGTGCGTTGGTCCAGCGAAAGGATGATACGCCGGATGTGGTTTCTCACAGGCTTAAGACCTATCACGAACAGACCGCGGCGGTCGTTGGCTATTATCAGGGAAAAGGAAATACGATTCTCGATATTGATGCCAACCAGGATATTGATAAGGTTACGGCGAGTGTTTTGGATAAACTCGACGCCCTGAACGGGTGAAACGATGCCGATAACACTTCGCAGCAGTAGAGAAATAGAAATGCTTCGCAGGGCCGGTTCGTTGGTTGCGAAGGTTCTTTCAAAATTAAAAGAAGAAGCAAAACCGGGTGTCAGCACTGGAGAATTGGACTCGATTGCATTAGACATGACTCGTCAGGCCGGAGCGACCGCCTTATTTAAAGGGTTTCCATGCCCTTATATGGACAAGCCCTTTCCAGGAGCCATTTGTGCTTCTGTGAATGAGGAACTGGTCCACGGGATTCCCTCAAAAAAGAGGATTCTTAAAGACGGTGACATTCTCAGTATTGACTTCGGTATTAAGCTGAATGGCTATTGCGGTGATTCGGCCGTAACGTTTGGAATTGGCCAGATCGCACCGGATCGACAAAAATTGCTGGATGTTACACAGCAGTTGTTGGACATCGCGATTCAGCAGATGGCTCCGGGTGTCAAGTGGAGCGTGATTGCTGGCGAGATGGAAAAAACCGCAAAAGAAGCGGGTTTTTCTATTGTCAAAGACTATGTCGGACATGGCATCGGAACTGAGATGCATGAAGATCCAAAGGTGCCGAATTTTGTCAGCAGAGATTTGTTGAGAGATGACATCGTGCTGAAAGAGGGCATCGTTCTGGCCGTGGAGCCGATGGTAAATATGGGTAAGGCCGGCGTGCGAACACTCTCTGATGGCTGGACAGTGGTTACAAAAGATAAAAAATGTTCGGCGCATATTGAACATACGATTGCAGTCGTCAACGGCGGTTCTGAGGTCCTGACGGCTCGAGAATAGTAGATTAAGAGAAAGATCCTTAATACGGATGGCGAGTAAAGACGCAATTAAATTTGAGGCCAAGGTCATTGAGGCCAAGCCCAACGCGGTATTCCGTGTGGAACTGGAAAATGGGCATCAGATCCTTGCCCATGTATCCGGTAAAATGCGGATGCACTTTATTCGTATTTTGCCCGGGGATACGGTAACCGTTGAAATGAGTCCGTATGACCTGACCCGTGGCCGGATCGTATTAAGAAGTTAGATAACCTTGAATACTAAAGGTGTATTATGAAAGTTAGAAGTTCAGTAAAACGAATTTGTGAAAATTGTAAAGTTATCCGTCGCAAGGGCGTCTTGCGTGTGATTTGCTCGACAAATCCGCGTCACAAGCAGCGTCAGGGCTAAGGATCCATAACATTTAACAAGTACAGGAGTTATTATGCCGCGTATAGTGGGTGTTGATGTTCCAAATAACAAGCCAGCATGGATTGCGTTAACTTATATCCATGGTGTGGGTGTTCATCGGTCCAAGAAGATCCTTTCCGAGATCGGCGTTGATCTATCGCTTCGTGCGAGTAAGCTGTCTGAAGATGAGGTTAGCCGAATCGCTCAGATCATTGGCCGGGATTATGAGGTCGAGGGGACTCTTCGCCGTCGCGTTTCACAGAATATTGTCCGCCTGAAAGATATTGCCTGTTATCGCGGAATACGGCATCGTCGTGGTTTGCCGGTTCGTGGGCAGCAGACTCAGAGTAACGCCCGTACCCGTAAGGGTAAGAAGAAGACGGTTGCCGGCAAGAAGGGTGTCAAGGAAGTGCGATAATCGCTTTCCTGCGGCTGCTTAGTACATAGACTGAAATTCTTGGGAATCAATAGAAAATGGCAAAAAGTACGAAACGAAAAGTTAGAAGAAATGTTGTGCGTGGGATCGTTCACATCAAGGCGACTTTTAATAATACGCTTGTGACGATTTCCGATACGGATGGCGCGGTCGTCTGTCAGGGTTCCGGCGGTTCAGTTGGATTCAAGGGCTCACGTAAGAGCACGCCTTTTGCAGCGCAGAGAGCAGCGGACAAATGTGCACGCACTGCAATGCGTTCGGGGCTTCGGGAAGTGGAGATCCGTGTCAATGGACCAGGGTCCGGTCGCGAATCCGCCATTTCGGCCATCCAGCAGGCCGGCCTGCGAATTTCTTCGATTGAAGATGTCACTCCGATTCCGCACAACGGCTGTCGTCCGCCGAAGCGAAGACGAGTCTAAAGAGAATACAAAAGTTCGATTAAGTTTTGATTAAGGAACGAATATACGATGTCACGATATCTTGGTCCATCTTGCAGACTGTGCCGCCGAGAGGGCATGAAGCTGATGCTCAAAGGCGCTCGGTGCGAAACCGCCAAATGTTCGATTGAAAAGCGGGAACGCAGTATGGCTCCCGGCATGCACGGCTGGCGCCGTGGCCGCCGGAGTGACTACGGCGTTCGCTTGCGTGAAAAACAGAAAGTGAAACGATTTTATGGTCTGATGGAAAAGCAGTTTATGTCCTATTTCCGCAAGGCCGCCAAGGGTACCGGGAATACGGGTGAGGCATTGCTCGAACTGCTGGAATGCCGGTTGGACAATGTAGTGTATAAGCTGAACTTTGCTCCGTCTCGAAAGGCCGCTCGGCAGTTGATCACACACGGTCATATTTATTTGAATGATCGCCGTGTTGATGTGCCGGATATTAGGATTAAGATTGGCGATAAGCTGACCTTAAAGAATTCAGATAAGAGCCGTAAAATCGTGAAACAGCAATTGGAAAGCAATCCGAATTATGCTGTTCAGGCTTGGCTTCAACTGGATGCGAGCAAGCCGGCGGCGACGGTCGTTTCACTGCCGACACGGGATGATGTGCAATTGGCTGTTGAAGAGCAGTTGGTTGTGGAATTTTGTTCAAGATAATAAAGTTTTTATTAACTGCGGTGAATACCAGAGAGCGGCTTGAGACGATCAGGGCCTGATCAAACAGAGTCGCTGAGAACATTCACTGAAAATTAGGGAGGCCAAGTACATGAGAATTATCTGGCGAGGTTTAGAGTTACCCACACGGGTCGATAGAGATGAACAGATTTCGACGGGGACCTATGGACGGTTTGAGGTCGAGCCGTTTGAGCGGGGTTTTGGAACGACGATTGGTAACAGTCTGCGTCGTGTTCTGCTATCATCACTGGAAGGCAGTGCGGTAGAATCGATTAAGATTTCCGGCGTTGATCACGAATTCTCTTCTATCAAGGGTGTGATGGAGGATGTGACCGATGTTATTTTGAATATTAAGAAGCTGGTCGTTCGCCTGCAGGGTGATGAATCCAAGACGATCCTCGTTAAAGCCAACAAGGCCGGACCTGTCACCGCTGAGATGATCGAGTGCGATGCAACCGTTCAGATCGTCAATAAAGACCTGGTTCTGGCGACACTGACCGAAGATGTTGATTTTGAGATTGAAATGGTTGTCGGCAATGGCCGCGGCTATTCACCGGCCAGCGAGCGGATTTCAGAGGCAGATCGTCACGATCAGGAACTGGGTATTATTGAAATTGATGCGATCTATTCCCCGGTTGTTCGTGTTCGTTATAAGACAGAAGACACACGCGTCGGACAGCGGACCAATTATGACAAACTGATTCTTGAAATTTGGACCGATGGAACGGTGACGCCGGAGATGGCGATGGTGGAAGCAGCGAAGATTCTTCGCAAGTACATCAACCCGCTTGTGCAGTATGCACAGCTCGGTGAAGAAACCGTCGAGGAAGAAGTGCAAACCGAAGAGGCAGAAGAAGCGGCCGGTGTCGACGAAGAGTTGGCCGCGAAACTTGCAATGCCGACAGAATCATTGGAGTTGACTGTGCGATCGGACAACTGCCTTGAAGCGAACCATATCAAGACAGTGGGCGAATTGGTCAGTATGACGGAAGCGGATCTATTGAAAATTCGAAGTTTTGGTAAGACCAGCTTGCGAGAGATCCGAAGAAAACTGTCAGATTTGGGTCTGTCGCTTGGCATGACCGATATCGATTAAATTGAAAAGAACTGAAATTTCCAAAGCAGTGAAAAGGGTATGACAATATGCGTCATCGAGTAGCAGGACGACATTTAAGCAGGACAAGTGAGCATCGGCTTGCGTTACGCCGGAATATGGTGGCGTCGCTATTTGAGCACGAGACGATCTCAACGACACTGGAAAAAGCCAAAGAAGTTCGCAGCTTTGCTGAGAAACTCATTACGCTGGGTAAAAAGGGAACCCTGCCGGCACGGCGCCGCGCGATTGCCATGCTCAATAACCGTGCGATCTATGTCGAAGAGAACGGCAAGAGGGTCAAAAACGGTACGGTGGTCGGCAAACTCTTCAGCGAAATTGGACCGCGTTACCTGGAACGGTCCGGCGGCTATACACGCATCATCAAACTGCCGAAGTGTCGGTTGGGTGATGGGGGCAAGTTGGTTCTGTTGCAGTTGGTCGAGCAGGGCAAAGATAAGGCAGATGCCGAAGCTTAATGGTCACGGGATGCATGCGTAATAAGGGAGTTGTTTCTGGTGAGTGTTCAGGATTGCATCTTCTGTAAGATTATCGCAGGACAGATTCCGTGTACCAAGATCTATGAGAATGAATTTGTTTTAGCATTTCTCGATGTTGGCCCGGTCAGTGAGGGTCATGTCTTAGTGGTTTCCAAGCAGCATACCTCCAGCGTGGATCAGACAGACCCCCGAGCGATGGCCGAGATCGCCAAAGTGTTGCCGGACCTGGCGGGTTCAGTTAAAAAGGCGATGGCTGCAGATGGCTATAATGTACTGTGTAATAACGGGGCATCTGCGGGACAGGTGGTCGGGCATATGCATTTCCATATTATCCCCCGGAAAGCAAACGATGGCGTGTTTAACCAATGGCCGGCTTTTCAGTATCCCGAGGGGAAGGCCAAAGAGATTGGCGATAAAATTCGCGAAAATATAAGTCTTTAAGAAATGAAGACTTGATACTCTGAAAAGAGTATGATAGAAGATAAATAATGAACGCGGGGTAGAGCAGTCTGGTAGCTCGTCGGGCTCATAACCCGGAGGTCACAGGTTCGAATCCTGTCCCCGCCATTGACATAAAAGCAATAAATCAAAGGACTTGCGTTAACGCGTGAGTCCTTTTTTAATGGGCTAAACTGGGTAACTGTGTACCAAACTGTGTACCAAAATCCGGCCTATCATCAAGGGGCTCTGGAAATCAAAGACTATTTTTTTGATACCGGAGGTAAATGATTATGGCTGGATTATTCAAACGAGGAAAAAAGTATTATGCTCTTTATTACACTGGCTCCACCAAGCGTCGGGTCAGCTTGAACACCTCATCCCTGCAGATCGCCAAAGAGAAGCTTCGAAAGATTGAATCGTCATTGTTTCAAGGCGATGCAAACCCGCTGCCGACCAAGACACCGCTTGAGAA
>CALKKA010000020.1 GCA_937995495.1 uncultured Phycisphaerae bacterium | reverse complement strand
TGATTTGACATGACCAGAAAGTCTCCATAGGTATTGTCATGCGCACTGTGGCAGGTCGTACACTGCAGTTCACTGTTGCGGTCCAGTTTCAACTCTTGGGGCAATCCGTAGGGGGAGCGGATCTGGGAGTCTTCGGCTGTGAGCACATTCGAATAGACAAAACTGATCGGATGGTCATCGGACAGGTCGGTTCCGAGGTTTGCATCGCCGGGTGTAATATAAACACCGCCGGGACCTCTTTTTCTCGTATGCGACAAGGCCACGGTGCCGTCATGGCAACTGAGACACAGTTTGCTGTCGCCGGTGGGTTGTCCGACCTTGGCGTCCAGGGAGGAACTCTGATAGATCTTATACACCGTGTCGGAAAGCTTATGGCTCCACCCGGGTGTCTTCGGCAATGCCTTATGCGGGGTATGGCAAAAGCTGCAGGCATCGCCTGCGGCTATTGCGGGCAGGTCGTGCGGAGAGCCTCTGACGGAGGCAAAGACCGACACTTGCAGCAGCACTGCAATGAGTGCACTTAACAGATTGGGGTTCTTATTCATCATCGTTTTGTGTTTTCAAAAATTCAAATACCTGAATCCGTTTGTTAAATGTATCGGCCACATAGATCCGATCATTGGCGCCAATAAAAATGCCCGCGGGCAGCCAAAATTGGCCGGGGCCATGCCCTTCAATTCCAATCGCCATCAAAATATTTCCTTCAGCGTCAAATATCTGAATGTTTTCATATTGCTTGTCCACCACATACACATGGCCCTGGCTGTCTGTGGCAATCCCGGCGGGATGAGCGAAATTGCCCGGGCGGTCACCATGGATCCCGAAGGTTCTTAGAAACGTTCCTTCGTGCGAAAAAACCTGGACACGGTAGTTGAGGGTGTCACTGACATAGACATTACCCTCGTCGTCCGTCCACAAATGCGTGGGGAAATTAAACTGCCCCGGTTCTATGCCCCGCGATCCAAACTCAGACACCTGATTGCCGACGCTATCAAACACCTTAATGTTATGTTTGGCTGTATCGGCCACATAAAGTTTGTTAAAAGGAGGATTAAACACCACCCCCGTCGGCCTCGCTAATACATCCTGACCAAACGAAAATTTATAATTTCCCCGTTTATCAAATACAAAAACCTTTTTTAGTACGCTGTCGGTGATACAAATGTTCGGGTTCATGAACGTTGCCGCGACCGGCATAATCAAGGTTTCGTCGGTCTCCAGCAACGTGACCTGCGTATATTGACGGCTTTTCAGATCAAAAATATGTACACTGCCAGCGCTGTCGGTCACATATATTTTTTCACTGTCGCCGATCACGGCCGTTGGTGAAATCAGGACGCCAATGTCCTCTTTCCCAAAAAAAAGTTCTTTCAATCCCTGTGACCAGGAAACGGCCGGTTTCAGATCGTCCTCGGTGGAAATCATCCCCACGTAGGCAATCCGAGGCGTTTCCGGGGGCTGCGGCCAGAGGAGCGGTTCGGCCAGAGGCGTAAATAGTGTACCTGCAGGGCGCGAACAGCCGCAGAGTACCATACACAGAACCATCGCGAGTGCCGCCAGCGCGATAGCCTTTACGTTGTGATTGAACCGATGCTTCATTGTCCTGTATTTTACCATAATCTGTCCTGTCAGGAACTAAAAATCTCTGCGCGCACGGAGGTAGAGAAACAGATTGTCGGTTTCCTGGTCGAGATGGTCCAGCGAACTCATCTGCATTCCTGTCACGTATGAAAACTGGCGGAATGCGTACTTCAGTTCCGTCGTCCAGTCAAATCCCTGTGTACTGCCCGATTGGTCGTCATCTTCATCCCGATAGACAATGTTACTGCTCAGACTGTACCGGTCGGAGAGGCGGCTGTAGATACCGGCACCGATCGTGAACTGGACGATCTCGTTTGATTCCTCGGTATATTCGATCCAGTCGTTGGATGCAAAGACATTCAACTGGGTATCAGGATCCAGCGGCCAGAGATAACTTCCCGAAAGGCTTTTCCTCGTCAAGGGAAGCCGTGTTGTGTCTTCATCCCTGTATTCGGCTTCCAGCAGGAGACCGCCCTTGGTGTAATCGATACCAAAAATATTTTTGACATACTCATCGGCAATGAACTCCGGTTCATTCGTGGTAATATCCTGATCCCGAATATGGTACTCGTAATAAATGCCCACCCCATTGTAAAACACCTGACGAATAGTGAATACCTGCGTGAGTGATTCTTCCTGCCGCTCGCCTTCGGGGGCATAGTTATAGTCGACCCGGAGGACCTGGTTTCCGTCGTTGAAGATGTCCCCGGCCGGCTGAATACGGATCTCGGTCAGGCCATTGATTTCACGGACCGTGTAATCCGGACCCTGTATATAAAATTTTGTCCGTGTGCTGTCCCAGATGATAATCGTCGACGTATTGACATCGGGGTTGTCCAGGAAGAAGCGACCCGAGCCGGCTCGCGTATACGGATGCGGTTCATCGATGACGGGGGTGCTCACACTGCCACCGGAGCGGTCCAGGTCCTCATAGCCCACGAAATAACTTGCCTGCAGCCTTCCCCAGGGATTCTGTTTGGTGTAATCAAAGTTCAGATCTCCCCCCCATGTATCTTCGGTAATGTCGTTGTCGTTGTTCTCAGATGTATAGAGGAGACCCGTCGTATTCAAACTTTCGTATAACCGGTGCAGGAAGCCCGCCTCCAGACGTGTTCTGTCAACGCTGGTTTCTGCCCGATTCGACTCTGAATACAATAAATTATAGAATGTTTCAAACCGCTCGGTATGCCTTAACCGCAAGCGCTCGGTCCACAGGGTCTGCTCCAGATCAAAATCTTTCGTTTGTTCCAGGTAATCGAAATAGGACTCGAAGCGGTACCGTTGTTCTTCATCAAAGAAATGTGTGTGGCGCACGGTAAAGCGGTCGTCCTGCCGATCGGTGTCAGAATTGAATCGTTTTTGGTTGACCTGGCGGCGGTCAAACTCGAACCCTATCTTTGAAAGCTCACTGAAATCGTGCTGGAGCGTATAGTTAAACGTCTTTTCATCGATCTGGAAAAAGTCCCGGTCCTCGCTGCTTCCACTTCCTTCCTGCCTGGTGTAGTAATCGTTATAGGAAAAGGTCATGGGCCAGTTCTCAAGATCCAGAGACTGGGTAAATCCACGACTCTCGGTTTCAACATCCAAGGGACTTCCAAAGTACCGCGGGACCACATCTTCGCTGCGATCCAAGTAAAAGGAGGAGGGATACGGTTTTACCGGGAACAGCCGGCCCCCAAAATGGTACTCACTGACCGATGACTGGTCCGTGAAAACCTCGCCATCGGAATCAAACCTGGACTGGGAGAGGCCAAAGGCCACCATGGCATCATACAGCAGCAGGTTCGGGTGGTAGATATCGCCTTCGGTTTGCAGCCGCAGCAATTCCCTCATTTCCATTGATTTGTTTGTAATATCGGTATTGGCTGTTTTTTGTTGATCTTTGCTTGTATACGCATCCAGTTCTACACTGCCGCGAATGGGGGTTGCTCTGACCAGAGGACGGGTTTGATTGCCCACCGAGACCTGACAGCCGGTCACTAATAACACACCGAGCAGGCACAGCAGCGAGAGAACGCCACGGGTTCTCTTCAGGCGGCCAATGCCCTGGTGTATATTATCGTGATCGAACCACACGGCTGGCAATGTCCTGATCTCCTCTTAATGGGAATTGGAAACAGTCTCTTGCCAATCCTTTTTGAGAAGACCTGAATTTTCACTTGCATGCCCTTCGTGGCATTGGTTACAGTTTTCATACGATGGATCCGCGTGTTTACTGTCAAAAAACGCGATGACTTCAGCTTCGTGGCACTGGTAACATAACTCGGGCACCGGCTTTTTGAGTAAATGTTTATTGACCGTGCGGTGGGGTTCATGACAATAGGTACAGGCACCGATCGCTACGGGGCCATGGACACGGCCGGGAAGTTCCCGGAGTTGTTCGTGGCACTGATAGCACAGATCCGGAATGGGGGCCACCAAGTTGACCTGGCGCGAGAAGCCACGTTTTTTCCGATCCCCATGGCATGCTTCGCAGCCCAAACTCGGTTCGTGCTGGTACCAGACGATCTTGGGCGGAGCGTTAGGATCCGGCGGCGCATTGGGGTCGATTGCGCCTGCCTGAGCAGCGCCTTCAAGTTCACCGCCAAGGGGGGGCACCCCGTCAAAGAAGAAGACCAGCGTCTCATGCCGTTTGGTCTCACTGCAGCTGAGCACAAAGAGCAGGGCAACCATCAGCACCCCCAACAGAAACTTGATTGTTGCTGGCTTTGACAAGATGATTCCGTACCCTTTCTTTAAAAAACCGTCAGCGACACTGGCGCGTCTGTGTCCTGCTGGAGGTCTTCGACTGGTTGATCTTCCGGTTGGACTTCGGGTTGGACTTCGGGTTGGTCTTCTGGTTGGCCCTGGTCGTCGTTCAGAAGGCCCGGGCTTAACGCCGCTTCGTCAGCCCTTCGTTTCTCTTCGGTTGGGAACTTGCCAAACCCATAGACATTGATCTTTTGGCCATATTGATTCGAAACTAATACGAGAGATTCGATCTGGGCGTCGGCGGCAGCGTACTCTTTGAACAGATCCACATGGTCATCGTCGATGATCACCGTTACGGGAAGATTCTGGCTGCCCGGGAGCGGACCGGGGAACCCGAAAAACATCAAGAGCTGCCCTTGGGCATCATAAACCTTCGTCACCTGGGGCGCGGCATCGACAATCCACAGTCGGCCCGCCTTATCAATGGTGATGCCTTTGGGACGTGCAAAATCATAGATGCCATCACCCATCTTCCCGAATGACATCTGGAAGATGCCTTCTTTATCAAACTTGGTCACGCGTGCCAGGGCCTTATCGGTGGCATACACATTCTCCTCGGCATCCAATGCAAGACCTCCGATCAGTGCAATCCCGCCGGGTCCGTCACCGTCGGTTCCCATTCGCAGCAGTTCCTGATCCGTATTGATATCGATGACCACCACCCGATTGGAAGCCATGTCGGCCACATAGCAGCGGTTGCCGCGGACGGCCACATCGACCGGCTTGATGTTCAACTCTTTGCCGAGGATGGCCTTTAACTGATCATCTTTTCCAAAGACAAAAACGGCCTCGGCGACCGTGTCTGAGACAAACTTGAGGCCCTTATTGACATGAATATTGACCGGGTTGGCCAGGCGACGGTCCTTGGTCATATAGCCGAAGGTCCTGTTTTCCAGGTCCAGGACCCTGATCATCTTTTGGGCCACATCACAGACATAGAGTTTGCCGTCATCCAGGGCAATGCCGTAGGGCTTGGAGATCGACTCTGTTTTCTTTTCCTCGGCGCCGACGATAAAGGATTCAAATCCACCCTTTTTTTTGAGTTGGGGCCCCAGGTCCTCTGAGCTAGAGATGAATTTGAGGAACTGAAGCCTCGGAATACTTGGAGCGGAAGGGTAAAAGACCTCCTCAGATTCCTGTGTTACCGGTTCCTGCGGCGCCTGACATCCCGAGAAAACGATCACCAAAAAACACACTGCCAATAGTATCCTTGAATGAATCCTCATCTTTAACATTCTCCTTAATGATTAAAACCATTTAAAAACTTCAATCTGAAACATTATCGACACTTAACATGGGGCAGTGTAACATTTTATCGAAAAATAATCTACCTTAAGGTCCTATAAATGACCGGTTAAAAGTGGCCTGAAAACTGATTCACATGACCGATCAGGGCTTCTTCGGCAGCCGAAATCACTGTCACTGTGACACCCTGATTCACAGGCCCATAAGAACCGAATTCTCAGTACCATTAAACATCATTATTGAATGCTACCAAAGACCCTCCCTGAGATGTGATCGATTCGGTTCGAGCAATTATTTGCTCTAGGTAGAAAAATGGCCCGATGAGAAAAATTACTCCTCGGGCCATTAAAAACGAAATTAATACTGTTAACAGCTACTTGGGTTTACTTGTCATGACAGGTCAAACAAAGGTCACTGTTTGTATTAGCGACACGAAGCAGTCCCGCAACGGCCGCGGTGTTGTGCACATCGTGACAAGACGAACACTGAACCTTACCACCGGCACCACCATCGAGGTAGCTATTAATCGTGGCATCAGCTGTCTTGATCTCGCCGTCAGCCGCTGCGGATGTGTCATAGACAAATGAAACCGGGTGTGAACCAGTGAGATCTGGTCCAACAACAGCAGCGGCATTGACAGCGCCCATCAATGTGGCCGCCCCGCCGGTGTCCAGCGGAAGTGTGCCGTCATGGCAACTCAGGCACAGCAATGATGTTCCGTCGGGAGCCGTGGGAGCCGTTCCCCAGTCCATGTCTGTACCCACATACATGGAGTAACCAGTGCCAGCGATCTGATCGTGGCCCCAGAGGGGTGCACCCGTTACGGCGGCCCCGCCGTGAGGCGTGTGACACACACCACAGATGTCCTGATCCGTTGTGTTCCACGATGCACCGCTGAAATCGTGCGCCGAAGAGCCGATCGCAGCAAATGACGGCGCTGTGATGGCCACCAAGGCCAACAAACAAACTACATTTTTCAAAGTTTTCTTCATAATTTTGATCCTCTCTACTAAAAATTTCGTTTTTATTGACTTTACATTTTCACCAACACTGATTATTTATAAAGCAAACACTGTGCCGTAAAAAATATTTCTGATTTTAGACGTCAAATAAATTTATAAACTTATTATTAAAAGATACTTATAAAAAAAATAATGGTGTTTTAAAGAAGATGGGATTTAAGGGGAACTACTTAGAATTCTCAGATGTGGGATTCTGATAAAATATTGCTTCTCAGTACTGGTAATGCCCCTTCGGGCCATAAATTCCGCGAGGGGTGGAACGAGCTGAGGTTATTACTGTTTGAGGATATCGCCGCGACGTAAACGCCGCTTATCAACGGGACTGACTGGGAAGCGTATTATTGACCCTTCATCAGGATTGACAATGCGTCCTTATAGGCCTTCAGGGCCAAGTCGTTTTGTTCGGTGGCCTCATAGAGCTGCCCCAACTCAAAGAAGGCGCGGGCTAATGACGGGTCCAGATTCGTTGCTTTTAACAGATGTTCCTTGGCCGCCGGCATATCGCCGGAGAGCCGCTTTGCCCAACCGGAAATCAATTCGCCCGCCGCCTTATCGGCCGGTGTCGTAAAAACACTTCCCTCGAGGGCCTTTAATGCCTGGTCGGGCTTATTGCTGACGCAATTGAGTCTGCCGATCTCCAAGACCACCTGCAGGTCTTCGGGGTCCAGTTGGCGGGCCTGGGCCAACTGCTCCAAGGCCGCATCGGTCTTGCCCTTGTCCTGGAGCATCTTTGCCATCTTGAGATGGCGCTGGATCTTGGCTGAATTTGTATTGTTCTGGACGGTTTTGACGGTGCCCACCTCATCGGCGGTCATGGCCTGCTCAATCCCCAGGGCCTGATTGAGGTGAAAACGCAGCGCGGGTGCAAAGTCATAACCATATCCGGCTGCAACCGAAACCACCTTGTCCGTCTTGTCGGCCATAATCACCGTGGGAGCGGCAATGATGTGAAACTGGCCCCACAACTGTTTCTCGGCATCATGGACCCAATAGACAGCCTCTTTAAGATCTGCGGGCATCCCTTCAAAGGATCCCTGCAGAGCAGGGTTATCCATCACGATCACGACATCGATCTGGTGGCGGTGATCAGAAAAAGAGGTCAATACTCTTTTCAAATCTTCTGCGGCCTGCTGCGAAGGTTTTTGGTCGGCGGCCAGAAATGTGATCAAGGCGGCCTTATCCGAACCTGGCGCGCGATCGAACTGCTGGCCTGACAGGGTTGCTGCAGAGATGGGCGGCAATGTATCGCCATCGGCAATCCTGCGAGCGGCGCACGGCGGGGCCATGATGCCACAGAGGACCATCGCGGCGACGATCATCAGCGAGACATTACGCACTTTCATCGAGGGGTGTTTGGGGCTCATTGTCAGGTTTTTCGACATCATCGGGGACATCCTTTTCCTTTACGGGTTCGGCTTTTTTGACGGGGGCGACCATCGTATAGTCCACTGGGGTCGTTCGGTCGTAATCCTTCACCTTGTGGCACCCCGGCGTACACGAGCCGCCGGTTTCGGTCTTGGTGAACTTCACCGGCAGTTCCCAACGGCCGTAGGGAACCGTTTCACGGATGTGCTTGGGCAGATCGCTGGCATGGGTCTGGTGACAGGCCCGGCAGGTCCGGCCGCGACGGTCCTTGTTGACATGCAGGAAGTGCAGGTTTTGGTTGCCGTTTCTAAACTCGGTCAGTTTATCGGTCTTTTCCGTGACGGCCATTTCATTGGAGTGGCAACTGAAGCACAGTTCGTAATTCTCTTCGGCATAGGGTGCGTAGAACTGCGGCGGATAATCTTTTGCCAACAACCTGAAATGGTCACTGCCGTGAGCGGTATGACAGCCGCTGCAGTCTTTTTCGGCGACCGGGCCGTGCAGGGATTTTTTGCCCTCGACCTGGTCCAGGAAGGACGGCAGCACGTGGTCTTTATCCATGCCAATCGGTTTGTCATGACAGGACATGCATAAGTCAAACGGATCTGATTTCATGAGATACTTGACGGTCGATGCATGCGGCGTGTGACACTTGAGGCAACTTTCGCCCTCGGAGACGACGCTGTGCTTAAATTCGGCGTTTTCGGCGATCTCCTTGATCTCCTGATGACATTCATAACACATCTCAGGCGGAGCGGCTTTGAGCAGACTGGCATTGTCAGCTCCATGGGGATTATGACAGCCGGCACAGTCGCCTTTGGCCGGTTCATGGATAAAATCAAACTTGGCCAACTCATCCATGGTGATCGTGTGGCAGGAGGCACATAAGTCCTTCGGCGGCACTGACATCAGATTCTCATGCTCGCTGCTGTGGGGTTCATGACAGATCGAGCATTCTCCCACAGCGACGGGGCCGTGAAGATAATTTGCGTTCTCAGCAATTTTATGACAGTTGGCACACAACTGATCGACTGTCTCGGTGACCAGCAGCGATGGGGTGCTGCCGGCGTGGGGGTCGTGGCATTGGGTGCAATCGCCGGTGGTCAAGGGTCCGTGGACATGGGTCTTGGTCGCCTGGTCCAGATGACAGCTTTCGCACAGGTCCCGGCCTTGACGGGCCAGGCTAAATGTATGCTCCTTTGCGTCCACGGATTCATGGCAGGACTTGCAGTCTCCCAGTTCAACGGGGGCATGGACATGGTCTTTTTGACTATAGTCTGCATGGCAGCCCTCGGTACTACATGAACCGTCCAAGGATGTGGGCTTCTCGACAGCCGTCACATTCAAAGCACACAAACCTATCATTATCATCATTGAAGCAAACATTGTATTTAACATTGTTATTCCCATTCGATTGTCGTTACGAATCCTTTCTCTCTAATTGAAATACGGCTCCTATTGCCCTATTCTAAATGTTCCGCTGTTTCAACTTTGCGGCGTAACAGCAGGACTATCGTTTCCGACGCTGTGCGCAGGTGCTGGGGATTATTCAGCTCCAAAACAACCTGCTCTTTGCTTCCATCCCGATCCACCGAGGCTATTAGGGCGGGATTTAAAAGCTGGTTTCGATTATTTTTCCATCGCTGCTTGAGAACTACGTCCGAAAATATTTCATCAATCTCAAAACTGTACCCCTCTTTGGCCAACGGGTACGGGTTTCCAAGTTTAATTTCTTCGGCCTTTTTGATTCCGTCCCGTGTGAAAAGTATCTGGGGTTGTCCCTGAGGCGATACCAAAATCATGTAATTGCCCGGTTGGGTCCCCAAGTCCACATCTGTAAACTCCACACGCAGCGGAATATTGTTGGCTTTATGCGGATGCGATTTAAATCGCGAAAAGACCCATTGTTCGACCGGGGTGTCACCATCGGTAAACTTTACGCGAATCGCAGGGTTTTTTGGCTCCTGAGAGGCATTTACAATCGCCTTGGTCTCTGTATCCACGGAATAATGGGGCATATACTCCAGTACCTTAAAATGATAAGACGACTCTTCACTCCGGACTTCACTGCTTCCGGAAACGACAAAAACTGTCGGGAACTCCGAGTCCTTGGGCCAAACAGACAGAAAACCGACCGCATCGGGGGCCGTCAGCTGGGCCGCTATCTTATCAGCATCGGCGTTTGCCTGAACCTTCTTAATCGCCATACCGCCGATCGCAGAGGAAATACTCTGCTTATCGGTCTCTTCGGCACAGAGCCATATCTCCTGGTCCAGGTTGGGGCCGACGGCTTTGAGCCTGGCGACTGAGCCGCCCTCCCGGGACTTTTCTGTATATTGCTCCCACACCAGTTCCGGCAGGAATTGTTCCAGCCTGATCTTTGTCGAGGTGCCCATCACTGGGAACACGGTGTCCAATTTGCCGGGTGCACTTTCATTGGGCACTTTCACAGGATAGACCATCTCCGCACCCTGCATGCCGCGTTTGACCAATAGTTCGTATGGGCCGCCCAGAAACTGTGTGTGCGGATCAGCCTCCTTGGGGTAGGCCAAGGCCTGTCCGGCCAGCAGGGCGAGGGCCATCCAAATGCCTAAAGACTTCAGCAATGCCGGGAATCGTGGTTTATCCTTATTCTGCATCTTATTTCTCATTCTATTTGATTGATCATCTCATTGACCTGACGCAACAGCGTCTCGGTATACTTTAGGTTATGAACCCCCCAACTGCCATCGGCCTGAATCGAGTCCAGGATCTCCTTTGCCCGGGCGATGCGCTGCTGGGCATCGGCTGAAATCGACGATTGTGAATTGGTTTCAATCCGGCTTAATTTCTCATGTGCCTCAGCATGAAGTTTCTTGATGCGTTTCTGCCAGAACGGAACATAGCGCTCGCCGGTTCCTGGTTCATGGCAGTTGTCACAAGCCGCAGGGACGGCTCGGGCCACAGCCCCCAGGCTATCCAGTGATCCTTTTTTCGAAACGGTCTGCTCGATATGGCACCCGGTACACTCAACATGCGTCAAAAACATCGGGCTGAGAACTCTTTCATTTTTTTGACTATGCGTGTCCTGCTGGTCCGCGGTATAAATTGTCTGCTGGATGCCGTGTGTGTCGCTATGGCAGTTCTGACAGTCGATCATACTCGCCACGGAGCTGGCCTGGTCCGGGCCGTGCATGACAGTGCCATGGCAACTGAGACATTCGACTTTTTCGTGCCCGGTATGCACAGCATGCAGTTCTTCCGATGTGTCGTCCGGACTGAGCCCAAAGGAGTGACAATTGATACACACGGTATCAGAGACCTGGCTGACATGCTCAATCTGTCTTTTGTGGCAGGAATCCTC
>CALKKA010000019.1 GCA_937995495.1 uncultured Phycisphaerae bacterium | reverse complement strand
ACAATGCCAACGTCCTCGGTGCGTACACGCGGAGCAAACTGGAACAACTGAAAGAAAAATATCCGATCATCGATCATGTTCGGGGCAAAGGGCTGATGCTCGGCCTACAACTGAATATGCCAGGGGCGACCATCGTGAATCGATGCCTTGAAAAAGGACTGCGAATCAATTGCACACAGGAAACGGTTCTGCGGATGATGCCCTCGATGACGGTGACGCAAGATGAAATTGACGCCGCCATTGCTATCCTCGAGGAGGTACTCGGCGAGGGAGACTGCGGATGAAAAGTTTTCTTTCCATACAAGACTGCAGCAGCGACCAGTTAAACGAACTGCTGGCGCTCAGTCGCGATTTGAAAGCCCTCTATCAGAGCGGTAAAGGGGATATCTGCCTGCGGGGCAAGGTGCTGGCGATGCTGTTCGAAAAGGCGAGTTTGCGGACACGGGTCAGCTTTCAGGTCGCCATGACGGACCTGGGCGGGACCGCCATCTACCTGAAACCTGAAGACATTGGTATTATCGGAGAGCGTGAACCGGCCAAAGATATGGCGCGCGTTTTCGCTCGCTATGTCGATTGCATCATGGCGCGTACTTTTTCGCATGAAACCCTTCTCGAACTGGATCAATGGTCCCACGAACCGATCATCAACGCACTGAGCGACTGGTCACATCCCTGCCAGGCAATGGCAGATATCTTGACCATCCGGGAGCACTGCGGAGATCTTACGGGTCTGAAGCTTGCCTATATCGGCGACGGTAACAATGTGGCCCGTTCGCTGGCGTTTGCTTGCGCCAAATTCAATATGCAATTTGTCTGCGCTTCTCCAGCCGGCTATGAACTGGATGCCGAGACGCTGGTGTCCGCCAATGAGATACTGGCCCATTGCGCGACCCAGACCCATGATCCTGTGGAGGCCGTCACGGGGGCCCAGATCGTCTATACCGATACCTGGACCAGCATGGGGCAGGAAGAGGAAAAGGCCCAGCGGATCGCGGCGTTTAAAGGATTTTCTGTTGACGAAGCGCTGATGGATAAGGCGCCGAAAAACGCTAAGGTGATGCACTGCCTGCCGGCTTACCGGGGGTATGAGATATCCGATGGTGTCATGGAATCAGAAAACTCCGTTATCTTCGATCAGGCGGAAAATCGGCTGCATTTTCAACGGGCCCTGCTGAAATACTTAATCGCGAAATAACCCACAACTCGCTTTCGTGAGCATTCAAAATGAAACGGCGTATCCTTGTCGCAACCACCAATCCGGGTAAGTTGGCTGAACTGTCAGATCTGCTCGGGACGGTCAATCAGCAAATCGAGTGGTGCTGTCTGAAAAGCTTCCCTCATGTCAGTGAGGTCGTTGAAGACGGTCGGACATTCGTTGAAAACGCACAAAAAAAAGCACTCGGCTATGCCCAAGCGACGGGATTGTGGACAATCGCCGACGATTCCGGATTGGTCGTTGATGCTCTGAACGGCGAACCGGGTGTTTACAGTGCCCGCTACGCTGCGGATGTATGCCCCAGTGACAACCGCAAGGATATCGACATTGCCAATACCCAAAAGGTGCTCATCCATTTAAAAGATACTCCCGATAAAGACCGTACGGCCCGCTTTATGTGCAGCCTGTGCCTTGCCGCGCCGGGAGCCATTCTGCTGGAAACCGAAGGGGCTGTTGAAGGCATGATCAATCACTCGCCGGTTGGCGAGAACGGCTTTGGTTACGATCCGATCTTCTATATTCCTTCGCTGAATCAGACCGCTGCCCAGTTGGATCATCAGGAAAAAAACCGCATCTCTCACCGCGGCCATGCCATCGCCAAACTCAAACCCCTGCTGGAAAACCTGCTTGAGAAAAAATGACAAAAAGCTCATACGGCCAACGATCAGCCGCATGAGCTTTCTATTTTCAGTCGCTCAGGCATCTTGCCTGAGTTGTGCTGTTTGGCAAAACCCTTTAACGCATGTGAACAACAATTTCCACGCGGCGGTTTTTGGCTTTTCCGGCGGCGTTTGCGTTGGAGGCGATCGGGCGGGTCTGACCGCAGGCGACACCGCGAATCTTTTCAGGGCTGACCCCTTGGTCAACCAGATAACGCAGAACGGTCAAGGCGCGGCCCGCTGACAGGTCCCAATTGTCCTTCCAGAGATTCTTGGTCTTGCGGATCGGGTCGGTATCGGTGTAGCCAACCACATCCACCTGCTTGCCGCTGTAGCGTTCACGCAGAACACGGTTAATATCGTTCAATTCTGCACTGGTCGCATTTTTCAGTGTGGCCTTTCCGGAACTGAAGAGAATCGAATTCGGCAGCGTGACTGTAATCGTACCCTTGTCCTGGTCGACCTTCACATCACCTTTGAAGCCGGTCGCATCCGAAGCGGATTTTCCCTGCTGGAGCTGCTTCTTTAGGCTTTCCAACTCCTGGCTCATCTGTGCCCTTTCCGCTGCGGTGCTGTCCAGCGAAGCGACACAGTTTTCGTAAAGCCCTTTGAGGTTCTGATGTTCTACATCAAGGGAGCCATACTTCTTTTTCCAATTTGTACAACCTGTCAGCGGCATCATGGCCGCGGTCACAACACATAATACCAACATTTTCCCGACAGCGTCTTTCATAGAGACCTCCATTTCATTTTCTCAAGCTAAAACCCGTAATAGTTTATTAAGATACGATGTATCCAATCGTGAAAGATAATAACGACAAAAACCGCCAATGACAAGAACGGACCATACGGAATTTGACGCATTTTTTTAAAAATTGCCTGGTAGAGCGCCCAGAGGATGCCAAAAAAGGGAGCCAGAAAGAATGCCAGTACGGTCCATTTGGCCCCGATGACCGCTCCAGCGGCGCCCATGAGATGCACATCGCCCAGTCCCATTGCTTCCTTATTAAACGCCAGTGTCCCGAAAATGCGCACTCCCCAGACGATTGCACACCCCGCCAAATAACCGCCTAAGGACCCCAATAGACCCGAAACAACCGGCTTTGCAATCAATGAACTCCACTGGTCCTGAACAGAGGGCATCTGGGATATCTGTAACGCCAGCACGGCTCCGATCACGACCGGAAGCAGAAAGACGACTTCTTTCAGAATTTCTTTCCGATCGTCGTATTGGGGTTCATTGTCCTGTGAGTTGACCGCTTCTTGGCAATCGCCTTCTTCGTCTTCAAGCATTTCATAGCTGGGTTTGATCATCCCCATAAACAACAGGATCAGCGAAATCCCAAGCCCGATGGCGCCTCCGATGGTCAATGCCGCAAATCGAGGCGAGTCGGCAACGGTTGGAAAGAGATCGTATTGGGAAATAATTTCCGAACCGATCACATAGTCGGCGACTCCTGAAGCGATGAGTCCGATGATGGTGACAAACCAGCATAATTCCAGCGGGATGATCCACCGCTCCATATCAATGGCAGATGCAGCGAGAAAAACGGCAAAAACCGTGACAATCGCTACGTAGAACAACCAGCCGCCCTCGCTGAAAAATTGCTGGGTCGCCGTACTGCCCACCAATCCCGTCTGCCGGTATTGAAACCAGAAAAAACACACATATATCCCTGCAAACAGAATCGCCGTGAGCAATTCAACGAAAAAGTAACGACAGGAGATGGGCGCTTTGCAGTCCGGGCACTTGCCCCGCAATATCAGCCACGATAAAAGCGGGATATTATTGTAACATCGGATCGGGGTATTGCATGCCGGACACGCCGAAGGGGGCGAAACGAGCGATTTATCAAGCGGCAAACGATAGATCACCACATTCAAGAAGCTGCCGATACATGCCCCGAACGCGAATATAAACACCAGCCAAATCCATTCGACTGCCATACGTGCTGTCCTTATTGAAGTTAGATTTTACCACTGAGGACTGAATCTGCCGATACACCGAGTCTTCGAGGGCTTCATACTTTATCGTCTTATTTGACTTTAGACTTTGATTTTGCTTTTTTAGCGGCTTTTGGCTTTTGCCGGTCTACGATGCCGGCGACCTGCATCGGCAGGCCAAACAGCTTGATAAAGCCAGTCGCATCGGTCGAATCGTATTCAGCCCCCATCGTAAAGCTGGCTAAATCCGGATTATATAAGCTCTTGGGGCTTTTGACACCGGCCAGGATCGCCTGGCCCTTATAGAGTTTCAGCCGAACCGATCCGGTCACATTTTGTTGTGTGACATCGACAAAAGCATCCAAGGCCCCTCTTAGTTTGCTGAACCACTGACCGTAATACACCAAGTCCGCATATTTCAAGGCGACCTGCTGTTTATAATGGGCTGTCTCGCGATCCAGCGTCAGCGTCTCCAGTGCCCTGTGTGCGGTACTCAAGATCGTTCCGCCCGGGGTCTCATACACACCCCTGGATTTCATCCCGACAAGCCGGTTTTCAACCAGATCTGCCTGGCCGACACCGTGAAGACCCCCAATCTCGTTGAGGCGTTCAATCATTTTAACGCCACCGATGACCCGGCCGTTCAACTTAACGGGGACACCCTCTTCGAATCCAATTTCCACATAATCCGCCTTGTTCGGTGACTTGGAAATCGGTCGGCTCATCACGAACAGATTATCCTGCGGCTCATTCCAGGGATCTTCAAGGTCGGCACCTTCATGGCTTATGTGCCAGAGGTTCCGGTCCCGCGAGTAGATCTTCTTCTTTGACTGATCGATGGGAATTTTGCGTGCCTTGGCATAATCGACCGCCGCTTCACGACTGGTCAGCGTAAAGTTGGGATCTTTCCAGGGAGCGATGATTTTTAAGCTTGGATCCAACGCTAAAAATGTCAGTTCAAACCGCACCTGGTCATTGCCCTTGCCCGTGGCCCCATGCGAAACGGCCGTGCAGCCTTCCGCGTGCGCAATCTCAACCTGCTTTTTAGCGATCAGGGGGCGGGCAATACTGGTTCCCAGCAAGTACCCGTTTTCATAAACCGCGCCGCTCTTGAGCATCGGCCAGATATAATCCTCGACCAGTTCCTTACGCAGGTCGGAGACGATGCACTTGACGGCACCGGTGGCCATCGCTTTCTTCTTGATGCCTACCAGTTCGTCGCCCTGGCCCAGTTCCGCAGCAAACGCCACGACCTCGTATCCATACGTTTCTTTGAGCCAGGGCAGGATCACACTTGTATCCAAGCCCCCACTGTAGGCCAATACAACTTTTTCTGCTTTTTTCTTCGCCATCATTTATCAATCCTAAAACATTCAAATTATAGCTAGATTACCTGTAAGACGGATTATAACCATCCCCATACCCAAAAACAATCTCCCATTTCTCAAAAAAATAAATGCATCACAGCGTGTTAATTAATTCCGATTGACAGACCCTGAAAAAACCGATATTATAGATAGTTGAAGAGGTGCAAAAGATTTGCATCTCACGGGATTACGGAATATTGAGTAGGGAGACCGGCAATGTACTTCGAAAACCGCAAGCACAGGCACTCGTGGCAATTCAAATGGCATGTTCTTTTTGCGTTTATTATCCTTCTGGCAGCATGCCTTTTATTGGTCGGAAAGATTTTAGCCGGCAGTGAATCATCGCCGGATCAACTGGGGAGCAATTTAATTTCTGCCGGGATAATCTTATTAGGAGCCAGTGGCATTTACGCCGTATTTGCAGCCTTGCTTTTATTCTATGAAATCGTGTACAGCTTAAAAAGAAACATTGAACAACTCGACAACACGGTTGAAACCCTGTCCCGACAAAACAACCTTCTCATCCGAATCTCACAGGCCTCACATCTAAGCGACACGGCCAAAGAAATTGTCTTTCGGGACTCTGAGCAAATGGAATTGGGAGAAGCCGCACTGACAAAACTGCATCAGCATGATTTTGATGAAGCGGAATCGATGATCTATACCATGTCGGAATACCCGAAATACAAGGAACTGGCAAGCCGACTCAAACGCATGGCCGAGAAATATCGCAACGCAACTGAAGAAGGACGCGTGAATCAAATTATTGCTCATATCGAGAATCTTTTTGACCAAAAACTTTGGATTCAAGCTGCCGCACAGGTTGATAATCTGGTTAAAAACTTCTCCTATTCTGAGAAAGCCAAGGCCATGCCGTCGCGCCTGCGGCAGCGAAAAGACCGTCAAAAGCGTGAACTGCTGGCGGACTGGGATTTGGCCGTTCGAGAGAAAAACACGGATCGAGGACTGGAAATTCTTAAAGAGCTGGATCTGTACCTGACGCCCAACGAAGCTTTAGCACTTCGGGAATCGGCCAGCACAGTATTTAAAACAAAACTTCATAACATGGGTGTTGAGTTCTCTGTTTCAGTCGCTGAGCAAAACTGGAAAAAAGCACTCGAAACCGGCCGCGACATCGTCCAGAACTTTCCGAACAGCCGTATGGCGTCGGAAATCCGAAGTAAACTTGACATTCTTTCAGAACGCGCCAATAAGACATCGTCTTAAGCACCTCATCGCCCTGCGACAGACATCTTAAGGCAAAGATCATCCATACAGCATGAGGCAGATGTATTGAAAAAAAAAATTGCTATCAACTGGGAAAAACTGAGCAATGATGAATTGCTTCAGGTTCGGATTAAGGACTTAGGTCTTCAGATTTCCGGCTCATGGCTGGAAACGGCGATTGAGCTTCTTCATCAAGAGTTGGAAGCAAGAGATCTCTGTTTCCGACCTGCCTGTTATCTTTCTGATGAATGGCTTTGTCCTGACAAGGAACCCATCATTGGAATTCCATTCTGCCTGGCACATCCGCGATTGATATCGATCGAAATCGAAATGATGTACGAAGCCGAGGGGGACAATCAAGCCGACTGTATGAAACTGCTTCGTCATGAATGTGGACATGCCATTAATTACGCTTATAAACTCTATACCCGCACGCGATGGCGCGAATTATTCGGTTGTTTTACGACACGATACTCCGACAGTTATCGTTACCAACCTTACTCAAGACGATTTGTCGTTCACCTCGATGACCATTATGCACAAGCCCATCCCGATGAGGATTTTGCTGAAACGTTTGCTGTCTGGCTCTCCCCTGGAAATCAATGGCAGCAAAAATATGCTAAATGGCCCGCTCTTCAAAAACTCGTCTATGTCGACTCACTGATGAAAAAAATCGGGTCCCACCCTCCTATCGTAACAGCTTCCTCATCTACACCCTGGGCGGCTCACCGCATGCGGTCGACTCTCGCCTCTTATTATGAACGCAAGCGTAATCAATTGGGCTCGGAATTTAAGGGGTATTATGACGACAGTCTGAAAAACGTCTTTTCAACAGAGCTGAAAAATGAAAAAAATGTTAGAGCAGCGAAAATATTACGAAAACATAAACGCTCAATTGTTGATCATCTGGCAACATGGACAGGACACCGGAAATTTGATCTTCATAAGTTGATCAACCGGATCACCGCACGGTGCGAATCCCTTGAACTTTATGCATCCGATGATCTTAAGGAACTTATTGGAGTCACGGCATTTTTAGCGACGATTGCCTGCGGAACCGGACGAAATATTTCACAAGGAAGAATATGAGTAAATCATTAAGCATCACCGTTCTGGTTGACGCGGCTACGGTCCCAACTGAAGACCCCGAATTTCATCACCCCGAGGGCAAAATAATCACCGAATACCATGTCATTGAGGCCCTTCGGCTGTTAGGGCATCGGGTCTCGGTGATCGGCGTCTTCGATAATCTTGAATCCATCATCCGGGATTTAAAGCAAATACAACCCGATCTCGTCTTCAACCTGACCGAGCAGTACCACGGTGAACGGCTTTGGGATAAAAACATTGCCGCTGTCCTCGAACTGCTTCAGATCCCCTATACCGGCACGGGCACCATCGGTTTGATGCTGTGCCGCGATAAGCGACTGTGCAAACAACTTTTGGGACTGCACAAAGTCCATGTCCCCAATTT
>CALKKA010000018.1 GCA_937995495.1 uncultured Phycisphaerae bacterium | reverse complement strand
CAAGGAACTTAAACTCAGCGACCGAACCTATGACAATCTGGGCCAAATCCTAGACCAGATCGTTTCAAAGATCAGCTAATTTTTTTTCAAAAACTGCATTACTTTCAATCATAAGGAAATAAGAAGCAATGAATAATTGTGTTGTGGGATTACAGTGGGGTGATGAGGGCAAGGGCAAGGTGGTTGACATTCTGGCCGAGGACGCCGATGTGGTTGTTCGTTACGGCGGCGGCGCCAATGCCGGACATACCGTCATCACCGGCAACACGAAGTTTGCTCTGCATCTGATGCCGTCGGGGGCGGTCCGTGAAGAAACAAATTGTGTCATCGCCAACGGTGTCGTGGTTGACCCGGGAACGCTGATCGATGAGATCAACAGTCTCAAGGAGAAAAATATCAGCTTGGAAGGCCGGCTTTTTATCAGTGAGAATGCTCACATGGTGATGGATTACCATAAGACCGAAGACCAACTTCGTGAAGCATCGCTGGGCAAGAATAAGATCGGAACCACCGCCCGCGGGATCGGCCCCTGCTATGCGGATAAGATCGGACGCAGTTATGCCCTTCGGATGGCAGATCTGCTCGATCTGGATACGCTGAAGGAAAAGCTGGCAAAAATCGTTGCTTATAAAGACAAACTCTTCGGCGCTTTGTACCACGCCGAGCCCATCGACAGCAGTGTGATCTATGCGAAGTGCTGCGAGCACAGCAAAGTGCTGGGCGGTTTTATCACCAATACAACCCAATATCTGCACGAATCGATCGACGCAGGCAAAGATATCTTGTTTGAGGGCGCCCAAGGTGCATTGCTGGATCTTGACCACGGAACTTTTCCCTTTGTTACCAGTTCCAATGCCAGCGCCTTGGGGCTTGGCCCGGGGTGCGGCGTACCTGCCCAAAAGGTCGATCGGTTCATCGGTGTCGTCAAGGCCTATACCACCCGTGTCGGTGCGGGACCATTCCCGTCGGAACAGGACAATGAAATCGGCGATACCATCCGGGTCAAAGGAAATGAATTCGGAACGACGACCGGCCGACCTCGCCGCTGCGGATGGTTCGATGCGGTGACGGTCTCCTTTACCGCTCGCCTAGGGGGGATCAATGAAATCGCTATGATGCATCTGGATACTCTGGCGGGACTGAAAGAACTGAAAGTCTGCAAGGCCTATCGGGTTAATGGTAGCGAAACAACTTTCTTTCCGGGCAATGCCGCTGATGTTGAAGCGGCTGAGTGCGTCTATGACACCCTTCCCGGTTGGGATGAAGACCTTTCCGCGGTGACGACATACGATGCACTGCCGGAAAACACAAAGAACTATATCGCCGCGATCGAAAAGATCGTTGGAGTCCCCGTCAGTATCGTCGGCGTCGGGCCAAAACGCAGCCAGGCCATTTTCAGGGGCTAAATCAAAGGAATTACTTTGAAGCATCTTTCGTTTGAAGAAAAACGCATTAAAACCGGGCGTCGACTGGGTATTCAACCGGAAGCGATCCCGCGGCATGTTGCGGTGATCATGGACGGCAATGGTCGATGGGCAACGGAGCGGGGGTTGCCTCGTTTTCATGGGCATGAACAGGGTGCTAAAATCGTTGAAGGCCTTGCCACACACTGTGTCAACTGCGGAATCGAATATCTCACGCTGTACTCTTTCAGTATGCAGAACTGGAAGCGTCCCAAAGAAGAAATCGATTTTCTGATGTATTTGTATGCATCTTACCTGGAAGGAATTCGCCCGAGTTTGATGGAAAAGAATGTGCAGTTTGCTCATGTGGGCCGACGGGATCCCCTGCCGCAGGAGGTGCTGGACGCTCTGGATGAAACCATTCGCATCACCAGCGTCAATACCGGAATGACCCTCGGCTTTGCACTCAACTATGGTTCCCGAACGGAGATCGTCGATGCCGTCCGCTCTCTGGCCCAAGAAGCCAAGGACGGAAAAATTGATCCGCAAGCCATCGACGAGCAAGTCGTCAGCGACCATCTTTATACCGCCGGCTGGCATGACCCAGATCTCGTCGTTCGAACCAGCGGTGAAATGCGAATCAGCAACTATCTGCTATGGCAAATATCGTATGCAGAATTTTATGTCACCGATGTACACTGGCCGGACTTTACGCTCGAAGAATTAGACAAGTCACTTTTGGCTTATGCAAGCCGCCAGCGCCGCTTCGGCGACACCCAACCGAAAACACCAACTCAGGGATGAGAATATGCTGAAAAACCGCCTTCTGTTTGGAAGCATTATGGCCGCTGTTTTTGTGGGCTTGATCCTGCTGGACGGACATCTGGACGGATCGCTGACGCAAGCGGCTCCGAAAAGACCTGTTCAAGCGACTATTTTCACCCTAATGATCGCGTTTTTGGCTATTCCAGCTCAATTTGAAATGGGCAACCTGATTAAGCAGACCGGTGCTCATTTATTTAAACTCGTCACCATTCCGACTTCAATCCTATTGGGATCGAGTTTCTTTTGGGCTCAATACTTTGATTCCCATGGTTTTTTTATCATGTACCTACTCTGGGTTCCGGCATTTTCATTTCTGGCCCTATTCTTTACCCAAGCATTAAAGTTTGGTACCGATGGGACGATTCGCAATGTTGCCGCCAGTTTTTTCGCGATTATTTATTTGGGCTTTTTGTGCTCGTTTATTCTCGGTATCCGAATCGCTTGGGGGCCGTGGGTGCTGTTGGGATTTATTTTCACTATAAAAGCTTCTGACATAGGAGCTTACACGCTCGGTAGGCTGTTCGGAAAGCATAAGATGTGCCCCACCATCAGCCCAGGGAAGACCTGGGAAGGACTGGCAGGCGCCGCCCTGTTCGGAGCTGGCGTGTCCTTTGGATTTTCTCATTTTTCTGGTATAATGAGTCCCCTATGGGCCGTTGGCTTTGGGGCCGTTTTCGGCGTTCTGGGACAGATGGGTGATCTTGTAGAGTCGATGATCAAGCGGGATGCCGCCTCAAAAGATTCTTCGGCAAGTATCCCCGGATTCGGCGGAATTCTGGATGTGATCGATTCGCCGCTGGCAACTGCTCCGGCAGCGTTTGCGTTTTTCTATTGTGTGATTGGATAAGGAAGCCGCTTGGAAGTTAAGATACAATTGGAGTCGGATGCACGACGACTGGAACTTTTTGGGCCGGGCGATTCGCATCTGCGTTATCTGCGGGATGCCCTCAAGGTTAAGGTCAGCGCCCGTAACGGCACCGTGCTGATCTCAGGCGAACCGGTGGCGGTAAGAACGGCCGAAGATCTGATCGACCGGATGCAGCGGCGACTCATTCAACGGAGAAAACTGACTGACGACGATGTGGACGAACTTTACTCACAGACAACGCACCATATCGAAAAAGGCAACTCCGATGTCATCGAGGTCTATGCCCACAAGGGTGTCATCGAGCCATTCACCAAGGGGCAATTGACCTATCTCAAGATGATGCGTAAAAACGATCTGACTTTCTGCATCGGTCCGGCGGGAACGGGAAAAACCTATCTGGCCGTCGCAATGGCCGTCTCCATGCTTAAGAAAAAACAAATTCGAAAGATCGTTCTGGCTCGACCCGCCGTCGAGGCCGGAGAACGGTTGGGCTTTTTGCCGGGAGATCTCCAGGCGAAAGTCAATCCCTACCTGCGACCGCTGTTTGATGGGCTTGAGGATATGATGGCTTTTTCTCAGATGCAGAAGTTCATGGATCTGGACATCATTGAAGTCATCCCGCTGGCGTTTATGCGGGGTCGGACACTGAATGAAGCGATCGTGATTTGCGATGAAGCCCAGAACACCTCCCGCTCTCAGATGCTGATGTTCTTGACCCGGTTGGGCCGCGGCTCAAAAATGATCGTCACCGGGGATATTACCCAGACGGATCTGGAGCCGGGTAAAAAAAACGGGCTGACTGAGGCAATCGACATACTAAAGGAAATACCCGGCATTGGATTTGTCAGCTTGGACAAATGTGATATCGTCCGGCATAAACTGGTCCATCGTATCGTCGGGGCCTATGACGAGAAGAAACAAAGCCAAACGGATCCGCCAAGATGATATTTCGAAAAAAAAAGAAGGTCAACCCCCGCCGACAGCAGGTTCGGGACAATATCGCGACCGATCGATTTTCGCAGCTCAAGGCGGTCATCAACGGTCCACTGCCTAAAGCGGTTGGTATTTTAATTGTCTTTGTTGTTGCCACCACCCTGGTCTTGGGATTGAAGATTCAGCGCGAGATTATTGAAGGAGAAGGGCTTCGGGCACTAAAAGCCTGGCCGCAGCTGCTTTCGCTTCTGGTCATTGTTTCCGCCATCAGCGTCGGGATGTCGCTCTATCTTTATCATTATAAATCTCATATTCTGGATAAGACGACGCGGGTTTTCGCTTTGGCTTCTTTGTTTCTGATACTGCTGTCGATCACCCATGTTTTTTCTTTCGAGAAACAATGGAAGCCGCTGTCAGTCGGTACGGCTGTAGCCTGTGCGATCATCTTGACCATTGCCTATGACCAACGATTCGCTATCGGGATGATCATGTTCTATACCATGCTGGCCGCATTTGCCGTTGACCAGATCGCCTCGGTTGAACTGCTGCTGATCATGGTCGCCGGGGCCTTAAGCTGTTGTTTTAGTCTGCGAGAAATCCGGACACGAAAAAAACTAATCGAGGTCTCTGTGGTGGCAACCATCGTGGTCTTTTGGACAGCGACGGCGTTGGGCATCGTCCAGGAAAAACGTCCCAATGTTTATTTTCCCGATGCGGGTGTCGCTGCAGCGGCAACCTTTGTGGTGGGCATCTTCATCCAGGCGTTTTTGCCGATCATCGAGCAGGCTTTTGGAATCGCCACCAGCATGACGCTGATGGATTACAGCGACGCCAACCAACCCCTGCTTCGAAAACTGGCCATGGACGCACCGGGGACATTCAGCCATAGTCTGCTGATCGGCTCCATCGCCGAAGCAGCGGCCGAATCGATCGATGCCAACGGTCTTTTGTGCCGCGTCGGGTCCTACTATCACGACATTGGAAAAATCCATAAGCCAGCCTACTTCATCGAGAATCAGATGGGGTCCGCCAGTCGCCATGAACAACTTTCACCGGCCATGAGCCAGCTTGTTATCGCCGGACATGTCAAAGACGGTATCGAGATCGCTAAAGAGTTTGGACTGCCCGCCGTTCTGCGGCAGTTCATTGAAACTCATCACGGTACGACAGTAATGGAATATTTCTATCACGAAGCTAAAAAGCAGCACGGTGAAAAGCAAGGCCCAGTTTCCGAATCGGAATTTCGATATCCCGGCCCTAAACCGCGGTCGAAAGAAGCCGCGATCGTCATGCTCGCCGACGCCTCCGAAAGCGCCTGTCGCTCTCTGGCCGATCACACCCCCGCCAAGGTGGAAACACTGGTGCATCAACTCGCGATGAAGCGCTTGCAGGACGGGCAGTTTGATGAGTGTGACCTGACACTGCGAGAACTGAGCCGTATTGAGGCGGCTTTGTCAAAATCGCTCGCAGCGCATCACCATGGGCGAATCGCCTATCCTAAGGACGAGGAAAAAAGCGAATCGAATGCTAACGGGAACGGCACGGCCCTAAAGCAGACAGAAAGCAACCATCCAAAAGATGCTGATGGAGAACTTGCCACATAATATGGACCCAGCAGAGAATTATCTCCAGATTCATTTTGATCCGCAGTATCTAAATTTGAAAGCGGACTTGTCAAAACTCGAAACACTCGTGCGTGCGGTCTGTGAAAAGTTCGAATGTTCTAACGCAACAGTCCATATTGCCATTGTTGATGATGCAAAGATCAGTGAGCTCCATCGTCAATTCCTTCAAAAAGAAACGACCACCGATGTGATCAGCTTTGATCTGAGTGATGAGTTTGAGCTGGGACGGACCTTCCAGATCGTCGTCAATGCCGAAATGGCTGACCGCCAGGCCAAAAAACGCGGCCACAACCCCGAAGCGGAACTGGCTTTGTATATTACGCATGGGCTACTGCATAACCTGGGATTTGATGATCTTTCCCCCGAAGATGCTAAAAAAATGCATGAAACCGAGGATACACTTTTACAGCAACTTGGTTTTGGTATAATCTATAGTCAAAACGAAATACAGGAATAGGAGATTTTTTGTGGACGATGTTGGTTGGTTGATCTTATCATTTTGTATTCTGATTCCCTTATCGCTATTTTTCGGCCTCAACACGCTGGCACTCCGCTCGTTTTCTCGTCTGAAACTTCAGGATGCTTTTCGCAAAGCCGAAAAAGAATCGCTGATTGACGAGTTTTTGAGCAATGCCGAGTTGCTGACCATCGTATGCGGTCTGATGCGGATCATCACGAACACTGGCATCATTTTCCTGCTCGTTTTTCTCCTTCGGCAGCACCATTTCGCGCTGACCTTTATTCTGGCTGTTTGTATTATCGAATTGTTTTCACTGGTCATCCCTCACGCGTGGGCCAAACATACGGGAGAAGAAATTCTGCCGGCAACCTATCCGTTCCTGAAGTTGATGTTGTTTGTAGC
>CALKKA010000017.1 GCA_937995495.1 uncultured Phycisphaerae bacterium | reverse complement strand
GGATTTAATCATCCAGAAGGCCGAAGCGATGCCCCTGCATCGTCTGATCGAAACGCGCGGCATGGATTCTTTTTGTGAAATCGAATGTGGGCATAATCAAAAACTGGATGTGTCTAATACGGTTATTGCCACCGGCGGCAGCGTGGTCTATTACGACTGTCCGATGCGGCATTTTCAGATCGATGGAATCATCGTCTATCTTTATTTACCAAAGCCCGAACTGTGTCAGCGGTTAGGAGATCTGAAAAAACGCGGGGTCGTACTCCAACCGGGTCAAACACTGGATGACTTGTACGAAGAACGCACGCCACTCTATGAGAGATGGGCGGATGTTTGCGTTGATCTGTCGGGCTTGGATCATGAAGCGTGTGTTGAAGCGATACTAAAAAAACTTGCTGAGAATACTTAGCGTTTTCAATCGATGACAGCGGGTTCAATGACAAAAAGCCCTTGATATTGTAACTCCGTGACCAGACAATGGCATTTGCTTTAATCTGGGATGGCCAAATGACGCGTAAAGCCAAATTAATTTACTGGGCGATCATTTTCATTGGGGCGGTATTGTTTTCCAGTTGCAGGGATGCAACTCGTCCCATGGAGTATTTTTCAGTCAAGGTGATTGATGCACAGACCGGCAGGGGGGTTCCCCTTGTCGAGCTGAAAACAGTCAATGATATCCGCTATTATACCGACAGCAACGGCGTCATCGCTTTTTATGAACCGGGTTTGATGAATCGTGATGTTTTTTTTCACATCCAAAGCCACGGTTATGAGGTCCCGGCTGACGGGTTTGGCTACCGGGGTGCAACGTTGCGTACCCAACCGGGTGCCAACACCACGATTCAACTCACCCGCAACAATATCGCCGAACGACTCTACCGGGTCACCGGTCAGGGGATCTATCGCGACACGATGCTTATTGGGGGGCAGTCACCTTTGAGCAAGCCCGTCCTGAACGGTCGGGTTCTTGGACAAGATAGTGTGATGGCGCTGGTTTATAAGGGTAAAATCTACTGGTTCTGGGGTGATACCAATCGTGAGTCGTATCCACTGGGACATTTTGGGACAGCAGGGGCAACCTCTCAACTGCCGCAATATGGAGGCCTGGACCCCGGCGTAGGTGTTGACTTGACCTATTTTGTCGACAACGAAGGATTCAGCAAACCGATGGTGTCGCTTAGGACGGATGCCATGATATGGATCGATGCGTTAATGACATTAGAAGATGAGCAGGGGAATACACGACTGCTGGCGCATTATAAATGCATGGCTGGTCTGGATAAGCGAGTGGAACATGGATTGATCGTATTTGATGATGAGGAAGAGATTTTTATCAAGCTGATTGAGTTTCCGTTGGAGGCAAAACTGGAACCTGGTGGTCATCCGTTCAGGGTGTCTGTGAACAATGAAGATTATTTATATTTTGGATTGTCGCCGTATCCGCTGCTTCGCGTTAAGGCAGATTGGAAGCATGTAACTGAGCTTTCGAGCTATGAAGCGTTTACTTGTCTAAAAGAAGGCAGTCGCTATGACCGGCAGGCCCCCGACTTTGATCGCGCAGAGGATGGAGCATTGAGATGGGGGTGGAAACAAAATACGGCGGTGATTGATGTTCGAGAGCACCGCGACTTAATCGCGGATGGAACAATGAAACCGGAGCAGGCGTGGCTGGATCTTCATGACATTGAAACAAAGCAGCCCGTTTATGCCCAAGGCGGATCGGTTCACTGGAATGCATTTCGTAGGCGATGGATCATGATCGTCGGTCAGGTTGAAGGGGCTTCGAATCTGGGTGAGATCTGGTATGCCGAAGCCGACGCCCCGGAAGGTCCGTGGCGATGGGCCTGCAAGATTGTCACACATGAGAAGTATTCATTTTACAATCCGACTCAGCATGTATTTTTTGATCAAAGAAATGGGCAGAACATTTATTTCGAGGGCACGTACACCCAAGCATTTTCTGCAGCGGACGTTGCAACGCCGTGGTACAATTACAACCAGATCATGTACCGACTTGACCTGTCTGATTCCCGCCTGCACCCCCCCTGATTCAATCGTTAGCGATTAACGGGTCGTTGCCACAGACCCTCACCGTTGTGGCGGATGTTCATCACGTTCATTGAATTAGAGCATTTCAAGTAATTATGTGACTTCTTAGGCCGTCGTGAGGACGCGTCTGGCAAGGCGAAAAACGCAGTCAATGTGATTCATTGGCGAGTATTTTCAACGCCGCCAGACAAAGCCGCAACAGGCATAAGCGGTTATATCATTTCTTGACATGCTCTAGACGGATAGGGGACTGATTTTTTCAGGATCGATGTTCATCTTCTCTATGGCGGCGGCGAGAAGGCTTTTGTCTATTTGACCTTCTAAGGCCAGTCCATGCAACGCACCCAGTGTAATAAAACGGGCGTCGACCTCGAAGTAATTTCTCAGGTCGGCTCGCGCGTCACTGCGCCCGAATCCATCGGTTCCCAAGGCGACCAATCGGCCGGGGAACCATTTGGCAATCGAGAGGGGCAATGCCTTGAGATAGTCCGAGGCGGCAACAAAAACGCCGCCGGCATGACCCGTACACTGCTGGATATAGGAATCCTTCTGGTTTTCAGTTGGATGCAGAAGATTCCATCGATCCGTTTCCAGGGCGTCGGTATACAGTTCTTTGTAACTGGTGACGCTCCAGACATCGGCAGCGATATTGTATTCGGATTCCAACATGTGTTGTGCCTTGAGCACTTCGGTTAAGATGGCGCCGCTTCCGAGGAGGGTGGCCTTGGGCCTGTTGTCCTGAGTGTCGGACGCCTTGTATTGATACATTCCCTTAAGAATCCCGTCCGTGCAGTTTTCGGGCATCGGAGGCATCTCGTAGTTTTCGTTCATCATGGTGATGTAATAGAACAGGTTTTCCTGATCGACATACATTCTTTTGATTCCATCGTGAATGATGACCGCCATCTCATAAGCAAACGCAGGGTCGTAGCACTTCAGGTGGGGGACAGAGAGGAATGTGTGGTGACTGTGCCCGTCCTGATGCTGGAGACCTTCTCCGGCGAGCGTGGTTCGTCCGGCGATGCCGCCCAACATAAAACCTTTCGCCATCATGTCGCTGGCGGCCCATATCAAGTCGCTGACGCGCTGGACTCCAAACATTGAGTAGAACAGATAAAACGGAATCGCGTTAACGCCATAGGTTGCGTAAGCGGTCCCCGCGGCAATAAAGGATGACATTGAGCCGCCTTCATTGATGCCCTCTTCAAGGATCGCTCCATCTTTTTGCTCGTTATAGTAGAGCAAGAACTCTTTATCGACCGGTTCGTAGAGTTGTCCAGCAGAGGAGTAGATGCCCGCTTGCCTGAACAGGGGTTCCATTCCAAATGTCCGTGCCTCATCCGGCACAATCGGGACGATCAATTCACCGACCTGCTCATCTTTCATCAGCTTCGCCAGCAGTCGCACCGTAGCCATCGTTGTACTGGCCTTGCGACCCTCAGAACCGGCATAGAATTCATTGAATGCATTTTCCGCGGGCATTTGGATCGGATCAACCTTGACGTTACGGCTGGGTAGGAAGCCACCCAGTTCCTCACGGCGGGCGCTGAGATAGGTCAACTCTTCGCTGTCGGGTATGGGTTTATAGAAGGGAGCTTCCTGAACCTCGTAATCGGGGATCGGGATTCCAAAGCGACTCCTGAAGGCCAGCAGTTCCTGCTCATTGAGCTTTTTCTGCTGGTGTGAAATATTTCTGCCTTCGCCCGCTTCACCCATTCCGTAGCCCTTGATGGTCTGGGCCAGGATGACGGTGGGTGAGCCGGTGTGCTCGACAGCCGCCTTGTAGGCCGAGTACACCTTTAATGCGTCATGACCGCCGCGATTGAGTTTTTCAAGCTGTTCATCGGAGTAATTTTTGACCAGTTCCAGCAGTTCCGGATAGGCCCCAAAAAAATCTTTTCGGATATAATCCCCATTGGAGACAGCATATTTTTGGAACTGGCCGTCAACCACTTCTTCCATGCGTTTGAGCAACAGCCCGCTGGTGTCTTTTTCCAGCAGTGCATCCCAATCGGAACCCCAGATCACTTTGATCACATTCCAGCCGGCTCCGACAAAGGCCGCTTCCAGTTCCTGGATGATCTTGCCATTACCTCGAACGGGCCCATCAAGACGCTGGAGGTTGCAGTTGATGACATAGATCAGATTGTCCAGTTTTTCCCAGCCGGCAACCCCGATCAGGCCGCGGCTTTCGGGTTCGTCCATTTCGCCATCCCCCAGAAAGGCCCAAATCTTTTGATCCGACGGTTTCTTGAGTCCCCGGCTCTCAAGGTAGCGGGCGAAGCGGGCTTGATAGATTGACATCATGGGAGCCAGTCCCATTGACACTGTTGGAAACTGCCAAAACTCCGGCATCAAGCGTGGATGCGGATAAGACGTTAGCCCGCCCTGCGGACTGAGTTCCCGTCTAAAATTGCTGAGATCAAAGCCCGAGAGCCGGCCTTCCAGAAAAGCGCGTGCATAAACGCCGGGACATGCATGACCCTGAAAATAGACAAGGTCGCCTTCCTGATCAGCGTTCCTGGCTCGAAAAAAATGATTGAATCCCACTTCATAAAGCGTTGCTGAGGAGGCGTATGAGGAAATATGTCCGCCGATGCCGCTTTCTTGTTTGTTTGCGCGAACGACCATGGACATGGCATTCCATCTGATCAGGCTTTTAATCCGTTGTTCAATGGCCCTGCGTCCGGGATAGGGCGGTTGGTCTTCGGGTGCGACCGTGTTCAGGTACGGTGTGTTGACGGGCTGGCTAAAATGACAGCCGTATTGCTCGCCCTGTGCATTAAGCTGCTTGAGAAGATCTTTAACTTTGCTTGGCCCCTGCGTCTGGAAAATCTGCTCCAGTGCGTCGAGCCATTGTTTATTGTCGGATTCGCTTGCGTTGTGATCTTGATCCATTGATAAGACTCCGCGAGTTGTTTGTTATATCTTCACAGGTTTGCACAGATTCTTGTTGCTGGCGGCGGCACGGCCGCAATTTTGACAGTAATACTGCGCGTTTTTGATGAGAGCCTTATAGTCTTCAGCGTTGGTGGCCTGAAAACGCAGATTGTTAAGATAGCACAAGTGCTTATCGTGTTCAGGATGCGGCATGTCTTTATTTTCCATGGCTATTCCTTTCGGTCAAATTCTTAGTATAGTCATATATTTTCAGGATACAAAAAGGAAAAAAGTTTTCTCCAGCTTCTGTCGGGAATATTAGTGTCTTATACGACAAAATCTCAGAAGGGTTCAACTAGAAAGACCTCCCCAGTGCCTATTTTTCTTAGGGCGTATACCCAAAATCTTTTATTCACCATAAGCATATTGACCAATGAGCTTGACAAATCGGCAACCGCATATAGTTTCAGTGCTTAGACAATCGTTGTTTTTTTTTGCGATGACCAATTCCTGTGTGTATTGCCCACCGACGGGGGCGACCAACAGGCCACCCTCTCTAAGCTGATCTTTGAGCGGTTCGGGGACTTCCGGGACTGCGGCAGTGATAATGATACGGTCAAATTGTCTGTCCTCGGACCAGCCGCAACTGCCGTCGCCAACGGTAAATTCAATGTTTTTACAGTCCAGTTTAGCAAGTGAGGCCTGTGCCTGCTCGCTGAGTTCACCAAATCGCTCAATGGTATAAACTTTCGCCGCCAACTCGGACAAGACGGCGGTTTGATAGCCGCTGCCCGTGCCGATCTCCAGGACTTCTTCGCTGCCGGAAAGATCAAGGCACTGTGTCATGAGTGCGACGATGTAGGGTTGGCTGATGGTTTGGCCCATACCGATAGGGAGTGGGTTGTCGTCGTAGGCGCTGCTGGCGTATTTTTTTCCGATAAAGGACTCCCGCGGCAAACGCTCCATCGCGTTTAAGACACGCCGGTCGTGGATGCCCCGGCCGCGCAAATGCATTTCGATCATGGTCCGGCGATTGATGGCGTAACGGTTTTTGTCGTCGTAACTAACCATTTGTACCCTTAAGGGAAGTAAGTTCCTAGGCGTAGAGTTATAACTTACTATCTGAAACCCAGAGAGCCGCGCAGGAACAGGAATTTTAATGGTAATCCAGTGCACAGTATCAGAATGTTTTGTATATTTTTCAATATAAATCTCTATTTGAATTGGACTGGAGGGGTTTTGGCCGATGCTGCTGCACCCATCGGTCATTATCTGTGGGGATTTCGATAAGGCCCGATAATAGACGACTCGGAGATACAATGATTCAAAAAGAAAGCACAATAGCCGATGTTGGCTGCCCGATTTACTGGTGGGATGTTTTTGGCCGGATTTGTGATGAGCAGATTATCACTCAGTTTGCCGTTTCTTTTCTAAAAAACGGCGAAACGCTGATGCTTTCACTTAAAAGTGCTGTTAAAGCGCATAGTCCTGAACAGATCGAATTGTATGCCCATGCCCTGAAGGGGTCTGCATCCAATATCGGGGCCGTTCCGCTGGCCAAGAAGGCCTGGATCATGGAAAAGAACGCTTCCGAAATGAATCTGGAAGGGATCGATGAGCAATTGATCCGGGTCGAACAGGAATACACATTTCTGAAATCACTACTGGAGCAGCCTGATTGGATCAATCGTGCCAAACAGGCGGCCGAAGCCGGTACTTCATAGCAATTCTATTTCTCGCAATCTTGACGGGGGCGGCTTTTTACTCATAATAGCACTGTATGAACAAAAAGACGGCTCGACTGGTCCAATTAGACAAGCAATATCTTTGGCATCCGTTTACCCAGATGGCGGACTGGCTGGAGGACGATCCCGTTATTATCGACTCGGGCGACGGGTTTTATCTGATCGACACCGAGGGCAATCGCTATATCGATGGTGTCAGCAGCTTATGGTGCAATGTCCACGGTCATCGAGTCAAAAGAATCGATGATGCGATTCGGGCACAGTTGGATAAGATCGCCCACAGCACGCTGCTGGGATTGGGACAATCGACGTCCATCGAACTGGCTGAAAAACTGGTGCAGATCGCACCGGATGGATTGGAAAAGGTCTTTTACTCCGACAGTGGTGCGACGGCGGTGGAGATCGCTATCAAGATGGCCTATCAATACTGGCAAAACATCGGCCAGACGGGCAAAACGAAATTCATCGCACTCAAAGAAGCCTACCATGGCGACACCATTGGTTCGGTCAGTGTCGGCGGGATGGATCTGTTCCACGGCATCTTCAAATCGCTCATCTTCGAAACCTATTATGCTTCGAGTCCTGATCCGT
>CALKKA010000016.1 GCA_937995495.1 uncultured Phycisphaerae bacterium | reverse complement strand
GTCCGGAAAACAAGATCGAGGCGTTTATCGATCTGTGCCGACCGTATGGTGTTAAAAGTATTGTCCGCACGGGAACAGTGGCGATGGCCCGGCAGGCACGAACGAAAACAGACGAATAAATTTTTATAGAATCAGGAGAATGAAAAAAATGGCAACAATGTATTACGAAAAAGATGCCCCGCTGGATGCGTTGAAGGGCAAAAAAGTCTGCGTGATCGGCTATGGAAGCCAAGGCCACGCACATAGCCAGAATCTGCGAGACAGCGGCATTGAAGTCAATGTTGCCGAACTCGAGGGAACCGCGAACTATGACCTCGCCAAAGAGAACGGATTTGCCCCGACTTCAATCGCTGCGGCGATGGACGGTGTGGCGCTGATCATCGTAACGCTGCCGGATGAGGTGCAGGCGATGGTGTACGAATCGGATATTCACCCGAACCTGAAGTCCGGCCAGACGCTGGGTTTCTGCCACGGCTTCAACATTCACTTCGGCTATATCGTTCCGCCGGAAGGGATCAATGTTGTCATGATCGCCCCGAAGGGTCCGGGACATCTGGTCCGCAGCGAATATGAAAAGGGCGGCGGCGTGCCGTGCCTGATCGCGGTCGAAAAGAACGAAGACGGTAACGCAAAGAATGTCGCACTGGCTTGGGCCAACGGCATCGGCGGCGCGCGTGCGGGTATCATCGAGACCACCTATAAGGAAGAAACTGAAACCGACCTGTTTGGTGAGCAGGTGGTTCTGTGCGGCGGTCTGAGCGAACTGATCAAGGCCGGTTTTGAAACACTGGTCGAAGCAGGGTATCAGCCGGAGATCGCTTACTTCGAATGTATGCATGAAGTGAAGCTCATCGTGGACCTGTTTTATCAGGGTGGCCTCAGCTATATGAGATACAGTGTCTCTAACACCGCTGAGTATGGTGACCTGAGCCGCGGCCCGCGCATCATCACTCCTGAGACCAAGAAGGAGATGAAAAAATGTCTCGACGAGATCGTTTCAGGCCAATTCGCCAAAGAATGGGTTGCTGAGTACAAGGGCGGCATGAAGAACTTTAATGCTCTGTACGAAAAAGACCATGGCAGCCAGTTGGAAGAGGTTGGCCGCAAACTGCGTAAAATGATGAAGTGGGTCAACGCGAAAGAAGTTTAAGGTGCGCCCATTATTAACCGATACAAAAGAGGGGCGATTTTCGGATCGCTCCTCTTTTTTGCATTAAATAAGGCATAAGGCCTAATAATCAAGGTATTATAGGAGCATGACTGTGAAAACGACCCTATTGTGCATCACCCTGACGGCGGTATTAGCCCTGTCTGGCTGCAGTCCGCTGGAAATGTATGAACCCGTGTTTGATCGCTATCATTCGACGACCCTGAAACTGAGTACCTCCGCGGATGTTCTGGCGATGGTTCAGGAACCGGAGACCGAACTGCTCAGCCAAAGTGAAAGCGTCGTGGCGGCCTGGGGTGTTGAGGGCAAGAAAGACCGCACGCACTGGTTTAATATGGTCGCGTTCGACGAAGAGCAGATGAACGCGGTTCGCAAGTACGGCTTCATCCTTGAGGAAAGACACTGGTGGTGGAACAGTCCCCCGGCGCCGGCATTGCGGTTGGATGCGGAGATGGTGATGGACGCAGAGGTATTGGAGGCGGCCTATGCGGGTAATAACGAAAAGCAAATTGAGATTTTCAAGGCGGCCAAGGAAGCGTTTAGCGCCGATGCCCTCGAACTGACATTTGAGAGCCGCTCGTTCCGTAATTCGACGGACATGGTCAAACAGGCGCTCAAGAGCGTACTCCTCAACCTCGATCGCTCGCCGGCCTATGCGATTAAGCTGCCGCTGGTTGAGGGCATGGCGTTCGATCATCCGACGCTCGGCGAAAGCTATATTCGGATGCTGGTTGAAGGGGATACCGTCAAGATCAAGATCAAGTGTGGGAAGGCCTGGTTCAAAAAAGAGCCGTTCGAAGAACAGGCCGATGTACTCTATATGTAGGCGATAGTCCTTAGGGACTAGGATTTAGAATATCTTTCCAAGCGGGCCCCAATGGGTCCGCTTTTTTTATTACACACACGATGGAATATACGGACTTCCAACCCCTGTGCTGTAGGATTTGGGCTTTTGTTATCGGGTTGCTATTTTGGGGGAAATGGGTATAATCCGCCGTTCGGGTACCGTTCAAAAAAACGAATTAAGCGCTAAGAATTACGATAAATGTTTATTGATGAAGCAAAAATACGGGTTAAGGCAGGCGATGGCGGGCATGGGTGCATCAGCTTTCGGCGTGAGAAGTACATCGCCAAAGGCGGGCCGGACGGAGGTGACGGCGGCAAGGGCGGCGATGTGATCTTTGTCGTGGATGCCTCGCTGGATACGCTACTGGACTTTTCCGGACGGCATGACTGGATCGCCCGTAATGGCAACTGCGGCGAGGGAGCCAACAAACACGGGGCCGATGGCGAGGATCTGATCATCCCGGTGCCGCCGGGAACGCTGGTCTATGACGAAAAATACGACCTGCTGCTCAAAGATATGAACGAGCCGGGACTGCGTGTGCGTATCTGCCGGGGCGGTCGCGGCGGCAAGGGCAACCGGGCATTCGCCACATCCACTCGTCAGACCCCGCGATTTGCCACCGATGGCAAGCCGGGCAATGAGCGGAACCTGCGGCTGGAACTGAAACTGATCGCCGATATTGGACTGGTCGGAATGCCCAATGCTGGCAAAAGCACGCTGGTGTCACGCTGTTCAGAGGCACGGCCGAAGATCGCGAACTATCCGTTTACGACGCTTTCGCCGATGCTGGGGATCGTGGAGCTAACGGGTTTTCGGCGGTTTGTGATGGCCGATATTCCCGGCCTGATCGAGGGCGCCCAGGACGGGGTCGGGTTGGGGCACGACTTCCTGCGGCATATTGAACGCACGCGAATTTTGGTGCATCTGCTGGATATCCTGCCTTCGGATGAATCGGATCCGGTCGAGAACTATCATAAAATACGCAGCGAGTTGGAGTTGTACAGTGAGGTACTGATGGAAAAACCGGAGGTCGTGGTGCTGAACAAGGCCGATCTCGACCCCGAGGGAATTTTCTGTGACGATATTCGAAGTCGTCTGCCGGAGAGCATTCAAGAGGTCTTCGTGGTTTCGGCGGTAACGGGTGAGGGTATTTTGGAACTGAACGAGCGGCTGTGGGCCGTGGTGAAGGGAAAAGACGATGAACCTGATAGCTATTGATATTGGCAATACAACGATTAAAGTCGCGTTTTATCTGGACGACGACGAGAAGATTTTGAAAAGCGTCGATGGAAATTCTGGCGACATCGAGTCGCAGCTCGGGGATATCTTAACCGAATGCTGGGATCGGGCGCCGCTGGTCAAAAGTGCCAAAGAGCCGATCAAGGAGTGTTTGCTCGTGGCCAGTTCTGTTAAACCGGAGTGGACGGAGTTGGTGCGTGAGGTTGTTGGCGACGAGTTGGGGCAGAAACTGCTGGTGATCGGTCAGGATGTACCGCTGCCGATGGAAACAGCGGTCGATGATGCGTTGCAGGTTGGTACAGATCGACTGTGTGCGGCCGCGGCGGCGTACGCGGTAGTTGAGTCGGCCGTGGTGGTGGCGGATTTTGGGACGGCGGTCACGATCGATCTGGTCGATGAGGATGGGGTGTTTGTCGGCGGGACGATCGCGCCGGG
>CALKKA010000015.1 GCA_937995495.1 uncultured Phycisphaerae bacterium | reverse complement strand
AGATCCTCGCCGAAAACAACGGATTCAATGCCTGCGTTTTCAAGCGTCACCTTCGCCAGTTCCGCATCAAAACCGCTTTCAAATTTGGCAATCGTTACCAGCTTTTCGTCCTCATGCATTTCGTACAGCTCCTAATCCGATCGCGTCGCGAACACGCTCCATCGTCTTCGACGCGACAGCCCTTGCTCTCTGTGCTCCGCTGCACAGCACTTCTTCGACATAATCCGCATGATCATCCAGTTCCTGACGTTTTTGACGGAATGGACGAAAGTATTCGTGGAGCAATTCAACCACACGCTTTTTGACCGTCCCATAGCCGGTTCCGCCCTGGCGATATTTTTGCTGCCATTCAGCGAGTTCAGTCTCATCGGCCACCAATTTCAGCAATGCAAATGCATTGCAGGTCTCCGGATCCTTGGGGTCTTCGACCGGAGTCGAATCGGTCACGATCCGCATGACCTTTTTCTTGACCTTGTTTTCCGGCTCGAATATCTCGATGGTATTGTCATAGCTCTTGCTCATCTTGCGTCCGTCAATACCGGGCACCACGGCGACCGATTTAAGGATATGCTCTTCGGGGATCACAAATGTCTCACCGTAGATATTATTGAACTTATTTGCGATGTCACGGGTGACTTCGATGTGCTGTTTCTGGTCCTGGCCAACTGGAACGAGATTGCTGTCAAACATCAGGATGTCCGCCGCCTGCAGAACCGGATACGCAAACAAACCGTGTACCGGTGACAGTCCCTGATCAACCTTATCTTTATAGCTGGTACACCGCTGCAACAGTCCCATCGGCGTTACGCAGGACAGTATCCAGGCCAACTCGGTCACCTCCGGCACATCCGACTGACGCCAGAAGACCGTCTTTCCCGGATCCAAGCCCAAGGCAAGATAGTCCTTGGCAACATCCAGAGTGTGTTCTTTATACTGCTTCGGTTCGGGGTGGGTCGTCAGGGCATGGTAATCGGCAATGAAATAAAAACCCTCATTCTCGGATTGCAATTGAAGATGCTGACGCATGGCGCCAAAGTAATTGCCAATATGGAGTTTGCCGGACGGCTGAATCCCTGAAAGTACTCGCAACATTATCTCCTGATTCTTAAATGCTTAGATATTAAGGACAAACGTTAGCAGTTTTGAGCCGCTAAGTCAAGCGAGACCTCTTAAAAACACCGGTAAAAATAAACCCCTTGAGTCGTTCGGACCCAAGAGGTTATGTCTTTAAATTGTAGTTCTGTGCTGGGGCTTTATGGTATCCAGCATACTCATGCCACTGGGCCATTATTGCAGCATCATTCCCGGCATCATTCCCGGCATTGGCCCTCCGGGCATCATACTGGGACCCCTTCTTTGTTCGACATCCTGCTTCATGGACTCCTGGATTTCGGAATAAACTCTTCGCACATCTGAATCCCAGTTGCTCTTGCCGATAGCAGCCTGCTGTATTTTCTTGTCGCTATCATAATAAAGCATTTTATACAATGTACTTGCACGCAAACGGCTTCCCCAAGCGACTTCGCGGATAACATCTACAAGTGTGATGTCCGATGTGAAATCGATCATTTCCGGGTCCTGACCGGTTCCCATACCCCCGGCCATCAGCTGAAAGTCGCCCATCGCATTTTCCGTTTCATCCTCTTCCTGAACATCTTCAACCTCATACCCGACCAACTGGCCCGGAACAACATCAAAATCAAAGTCCCGCCATCGCCCCATGTAATACTTTGCCACCTCAACCTGAACGCTTTCGATATCCTCGGGAGCATCCTTGTCAGCATTAACTCCCATGGGGAACACATAAACCCGTTTGAGGATGGAAACCGCCTCCGTGGGTTCGGAATAATCACTCCAGAGCACAAGCTGATTCTTAAAATCGGCCTGGTCATCTTGGAACCAATCCTTGCCAGCGATCGGATTTAAAACACCAATACGGATTCGGTACTGATAAGTTTTTCCCGGCTCGGCCGAGTCATCGTGTGCCCAGATCAGCAGAGAATCGCGCATGGATCCAATATCACTTTTTTCGTCTAAGAGCTCCTTCTCGAAATCTTCCCGAACATCATCCGCATCTCGCTCTTTGCGAGTGTCTTCTCGCCTTGGTCTGGTGTTCTCTTGTCCACCGATCCCCATTCCCATAAAATCATCTGCCCCCCTGCGGTCTCGCCCCGAATCTCGCCTCGAAGGTTTCGGTGTCCGCCGTCGATCTCCTGTCCTGGTTGAACGCTCGCCGCGCTGCTCCTGCTTCTCACGTGCAGCCTCTTTTTCTTCTTTTTCCATAATCTCCAGAACTTCGTCCAGAAATTCGGGCGACATCCATTCTGTCCGGCTTATCGTAAACAAATAAGCTTCGGGCTGTAAGATATCATGCTGAACATCTTGACGGTCATACTGAGACAACCAAGCGTCGACCCCAAATTGAGATTCACCCATTGTCATGGGCAAATCGTGAAGTAGATCCCGATAAGAATCAATCCGGGTCCTGGAAACGCGTTCCCACTGGCCCCACGATTCGTCCTTTTTTTTGACTCGACGCTGTAACTCCAGTCGCGCAAAAACAGGCTTAGCCAGACGCTGGTCTTTCCAGGCTGTTTTAAGGCGTGGTCCAGCAAATTTTTGCTGAAACTCGTTGAATAACGCCTGAACATCAAAACGTGAAGAAATGGTCACAAGATCCACATCCTCCACTTCTTTGGGCACCATTTCATACGACTGATCCGGGCCGACCTGTTCGATGGGAACCTGAGCCGCACCACGCATACTCCCAATCTGCACATCGGTCAATGGAGGAATCTTGGGCAAAGCATACATTCGGTCTTCCTGGCCCTGTAAATCACCGACACCGGGATTCGGCATCAGAGTCGCGGCCACGGAAATATCTGAAAAAGGGCATTGCAAAAGTTTTTCATATTCGAGCAGGAAAGACTTTTTCTTGGGCATAGGACCGGCCGCCTTATCAAGCTTCGCATAAAGCTGATCCGCTTCCTTTTTGATGTACGAATCAATTTGTGAGGGATTTCTTTTGCGCCCCTTAACCTCAACACCATAAGGGTTACCAATGATGTAGACCCACATGAGAGAGATGCTGATCAGGGCAATAATGCCCAATACGATCTTGTCTACATGATTTTCCAGAATCAGTAGAATGTTCTTGTTTTTCATCTTTTATTTCCTGAATAATGCCGTAACAATAATGACACATAAGGTCTTAGAACATCATTGGATTAAACCCGCCGGACTTTTTCTTTTTCTTCGAATCCGATGCCGCTGTATCCGATGCCTGCTCCAGGCGTTCTTTAATCGGATTAGGTTTGATGGAATCATATCCAGCCCGATTAAATAAATACTCACAGACCAAGTCAACCCACACGACCGGTTTATCGCCATACCGATAAAGTCCATGCTCTTCAGATTTCTTCTCGATAATTCTTAAATCGCTCTGAAGGACCGTGATCTGATTATGACGGGATTCTTTCTCTTGACCGTCTGACTTGAAATCCTCGCGGAAGGTGTGGGGTTTTTCACTGCAGAGCTCTTTCATGAACGCCAAAACATGCTGGTTTTCAACGAGAGCAGAGACCGCAAAGTGCACCACATCAATATCTTCGTTTCCTTCTCGACCAGTGGGCGAGGAGGCCATAAATTTACTGGGCAATGAAGCCGTAACATAATTGGGAGCGTCCCGGTCGGCTTCTTTCTTTTCAGATGAACTGCGCGTTCCAGAGCCCACTCCAACCATCACCGGCCCATTGAAACTCACCCCCAAAATTCGTTTGACTGGCGCGGACAATACATTGTCCGTCTGGCCGTTCACTTTTTTTACCGTGTTGACCACATCCTCAAAAATCCAGTAAGCCACCTGCGAATTCCAACAATCCTCAAGCCCCTGATCCTGTCCGGAGAAATCATACTTCTGCCAAAAATCATACCAGGTAAAATCGGAAGGATTGGCGTAAACGGAAATTTCCTGCGACCGCGTCAGACACAAGGCATCCACCATTGGATCATCCTCAAGAGCTGTTTTTCGCCGGCTAGGAGCATAGCCCCCCATCAATGGATTAACGGCTGTCGTCCGTCCGCGTGAAGAACCGGTTTTAGCGCGTATTTCAGCATCACTGGGGGCATCTGAAGCATTCACCCCTTCAATAAGCCCTTCAACCCTTCGACGGTATTCCTTGCCGTATTGTGTGTAGACCTGCGAAGAAGTATCCTTTGGCTCTGGAAAGATATTATAGCGGATCAACTCACGCTGACTGCCCTGGCGGGCCAAGGTTTGAATCTCATCCAATTCTTTTTGAAAATTATCCATATGGGTTTCAATCTGTTTGGGTTCGTCTTTTGAAGGAACCTCCCGCGACAATGACTGGATGGTAGAGGCTTTTTGTGCGCTTTCTTTCATCTTCTCTTTTACCGTACTGCCAACCTTCATCACCAACGGAAAGAGAAGTAATGCAACAAGCGTGATCACGACCGACGGCACAAGAGACGCGTACTTCTTCAGAGTGCTTGTAACCGGTTTTAAAAAATTCACTGATATATTCATTCTCACAGCCTATCAAAAAAATTGTTTTCATGTCTTCTAAAACATGCCTGTCATACCGCCTGCTGATTTTTTATCTGATTTCTTTTCCCCCGATGCATCCTTCCAGATAAACTTGGCCTTAATTCGAAACCATTGATCTCGCTCAATATACTTCTCTTCACCTGTTAGTTTATTGAACTTTTTCCTCCCAAGGTCTTTCTCGGTCAGTTCAGGGTCTCGATCAATGTCTTCCTGGGTGTATATGTCATACGTCTTGCTGATTTCCTCCCCTGTCATTGGATCAAGCAAAACCTTTTCAGAGTAAACAAAATCACCCCTGCCTCCCGCTCTCCCGCGACTTTGCTTTGTTCCCTTCTCCTGGGGAACACGTTCGATCTCTTTGGGTTCACCGATTCCAGAGGGCATGTCTTTTGAAGAGATATCTACCCAACCGGTTTCCACCGTAAAGTGCTCCACTTCATGCTTTTTAAACAACTCAAAAGGTACTCCGGGGAACAGTTCGGCTAACTTCTCAAATCGCGTTACCAAACCCCATTTTTCAGGATTATCCCCCACACTGGGTGGATCGAGCAATCCAGCAATATTCTTATAGGGACTGTACCCCTCTATTAAAACAGTAAAACCAGCAGTCCCTTCTCCCTCTTCGTCTTCAACCTCTCTTCCCCCGGGCGTTGTTTGAGCTCCCATCATCGGTCCACCGGGCGTCATCCCCGGCATCATCATCATGGGATCCATCATCTCCCCCCCGCCAAGGCCGGAAGATCCTCGTCGTCTGAAGGTCCGAACACGGGCGCCGGGTTCCGGAAAACCTGCCGCCTCAATGGATTCGCTATATTTCATTGCAAATTGGGTGATAAAAAGCTGTTTTCGGTCCGGTCGAGGAATCGCGGCAATAGTCTTAGTATCGCCTGATTCAAACGCTGCGTACAGTTCAGAGTCCTGTGGGTTATTCTCTTTATTCGGAAGGCATTTCGCCAGAGTTCCAATAAAGTTTGGTACGGTGTCCCGGTACTTGAAATATTCCATCTGTTTTTTGATTTCAGCCTCCATCGGCTGCATTCGATCTTTCTGTTCAGAAACGCTGCTGGTCACACCTCGGACCTCTCCGATGATCCGCTGAATATCGGAACGGGTACGGGAATGATTGTCATATTGTTTGAGATCTTTATAGGCCCTGCCCAAAGACAAGACCATCACCAAAAGCAAAACACTGGCCGCAATCGTAAACATTCGTGCTTTCCGTGTCCAAGCCATGGCACGAGCTATTTTCCGGGGCAGCAAATTAGTACGAATCTTCGCCTCGCCCAAAAGTTGCACGCCCAAGCCATACGCGATACCAAAATCAGAGATGTTTTCATGAAATTTTGCCGTCGAGACTTCCGGCGCCAGCACCAGCGTTTCAAATGAATCGGGTTTGACCACCTGTATTCCGAGCGTCTGTGTCAGGTACTTGGACAGTCCCTGCAACTTCATCCCACCGCCAAGGGCGATGACTTTGCTGAGCGTTTTATCGCGGCCTTCTGCACTGCTGCTGTAAAAACCCAGACTCCGCTGAATCTCACTGCCCAGGTCAGTATAGACGGATTTCATCGCGGTATAAATCTGACGCATGTACTTACTCATCGGAGCAGTCCGCTTGAGCTTTTCGGCGGTCGCATAATTCTTCTTGAATGCATCGGCAATCGCCTCTGTAAAGGTGTTGCCGCCAATCCGAATACTCCGCTGCCAGACGCTGTCTCTCGTACAGACCACAAGCGTCGTGTTCTCAGCGCCGATGTCCAAAATCACAACGGCTTTGTCGGGAGACGCTTGAACCTGCTTGATATCACTAAAGGCATAATTGTACAGGGCCATCGGGGCGATCTGCACACAGGTCACACGGAGATCTTCATTCGTAAAATGATCCATGACTTCGGCGATCAATTCATTCTTGATCGCAAACAATCCCACCCTTTTATCAGGACTGTCCTCACTATCCATCAACTGCCAGTCCCATTCAACCTCATTGATATCAAACGGAATCTGCTGAACCGCTTCGAACTGAACAACCTCGGGGATTTTTTTGGCCTCGACAGGAGGAAGATTGATAAACCGGGCAAAGCTGTTCTGGCCAGCAATCGAAATGGCTACTTCGCATTTACTCAGATCTTTTTCATAAAGAAACCCCTGCAGTGTTTCGACGAGGATCTGCTCTTTTTCGTCCGAGGAAATATCTCCAGTGGACAAATTATGCGAATGCTCAAGATAGGCAAAGTCGATTACTTCCAGTCCCTCATCCCCCTGACGCATCTGGAGCGCTTTCAGTGCATTGGAACCAATATCAATCGCCCACACGCCGTGTACTGCTGAGGCCATAATGTCAATCTCCATAATTATGGAATAACGATTATAATTTCTTTTTTGTTAAAAATACTTGAATACACTTCCTCGCATTGGCTATGATGCCTCACCTATGAAGACATTCCGCGTTGAAACACTTGGTTGCAAAGTCAACCAATACGAAAGTCAGCAGATCCGTCAGACCCTCGAACAGTCTGGGATGACCCGCGTCAAACCTGCGCAACAACCGGATCTTGTTGTCATCAATACCTGCTGCGTGACGCATATCGCATCATCAAAAAGCCGACAAAACATCCACAGAGTCCAAAAAGCAAATCTCGACTCCACCATCATCGTAACCGGATGCCTCACAATCGGTCCGGAAAACGAAATCGGTACTCTGGACAACATCATCATCGTCAAAGACAAAGGTACACTTCGACCCCTTTTGGAGGGATTATCCCCCCCCAAAAAATCGTCTTTAATCAATGCCAAATATAGTAAACCAACAAACCTCTATCAAATCAAGGACAAAAACCCTAACTTAACATCTCCCCACGGGGTAAAACCGGCGGGAAATCTCCCATATTTAGCCGAAACACCGCCCATTTTGACTCAATTTTCGGATCAATCTCGGGCATTTCTTAAAGTTCAGGACGGGTGCGATGCCTACTGTACCTATTGTATTATCCCCAAAATACGGACGAATGTTTGTAACAAGGATGCAAAAACTGTCCTTGAAGAAGCCCAAAACCTCATCGATTCAGGACACAAAGAGGTCATCCTGACTGGCATTTTCCTCGGCGCTTATGGTCAAACGACAGCTCGCAGAAAGAATTGGGATGCGGGAAAGCTGGATTCTTTGGCGCAACTGGTAGATAAAATCGCTCGCTTAGAGGGTCTGGAACGGCTGCGGCTCAGTTCTCTGGAACCTTTAGATGTGACAGATAGCTTGCTGGAGGTAATGACTGCCCACAAAAACATAGCCCCGCACTTACATCTTCCGTTACAAGCCGGTTCGGCCAATGTACTGCGAAAAATGGCCCGACAATACACCCTTGAAGATTTTCTGAGTGTTGTAGAAAAGGTTAAAAAGACTTTTGACCGCCCGGCCATCACAACAGATATAATCGTCGGTTTTCCAGGTGAAACGGAAAATGATTTTCAGCAGACAGTAAAAACCGCCAAAGAGATTGGTTTTGCAAAGATCCATGTCTTCAGCTTCAGTGTCAGAAAAAACACCGCCGCCGAAAAGATGGCCAAACTCTTCGGCACCGTCGGTCCGCAGGAGATCAAGCGCCGTTCGTCTATCCTCCAAACGGTTGATGCCGAATTACAGGACCGATTCCGGCAGTCCTGCGCTGGGCTCAGCGAACAAGTCCTCATCGAAAAAACCAATCCCCCTCGCGGCCGGTGCGGCCGCTATTTCATGGTCGATGCCAGTAAAATACCCGATGCAAAAAAGCTTAAAAAAGATCAAATCGCCAATGTAACACTATCGATTCGCTCATGCTTTTAGCCCCTTTACACCACAGCCCAAAATAGATATACTCGTATATGTGGAAGGCCATAAAAAACACGCGTCTTCAGGGCCGAAGACCTCCCACGCCAGCCCCCTCAGGGGTTTGATGGTGGGCAGTCCTGAGGGTCATGTTCTGACCATCGGAATCGCTATGACATTGTTATATATATTGTGGCTGGCATTCCAACTTTTCATAAATCCCGACGATTTCCAGATCCTTCTTGGGATGGCTGCCTCTGAGGTCGTTTTCGGCCGTATTGCTTGCATGGGAATCGGGTACTCGATGGACATTAGCCATGCCCGCGTTATCCTAATCAGTATAGTGCTCGAAACCATCTTAGTGCTGGTTTTTTATCCTTTGTTTGTTTTCATCTGGCTACAATTGCTGGAGATAAAATGGCTCAAACGAGTCTCAGACCATACATATAAAGCCGCCGAACGGCACAAAGATAAGGTCCGTAAGTACGGCATCATCGGGCTGTTTATGTTTGTCTGGCTGCCCTTCTGGATGACCGGACCCGTCGTTGGTTGCATGATCGGCTATCTGCTCGGAATGCGTATTTGGGTTAATCTCATCACAGTTCTGACTGGCACATATGTCGCCATTCTCGGCTGGGCTTATCTTCTGCACAATCTGCACCAACACACACTTTCGTACAGTTCCTACGCCATCGTCATAATCGCCGCCCTGGCCGCTGCAGTTATGCTGACATGGACTCTCCACCAACGATTCGGCTGGAAACACAAACGATAACCCACTAACGCGATACTACTGATAACTAACACTAATCCAGCCAATCCTGCCAGATTCGTTTATACAGGCTGTCGTTCTCGAAAATGCCCTCGTTATGTGTACCTTTTAACTCGGCGAACTGCTTTGGTTCAGGTGCGGCATCATAAATCTGTTGTCCGAATTTATAGGGGATGATCTCGTCGTCGGGGCTATGGATCACCAGCACCGGACAGGTCACCTGTCTGATTGCCTCCAGCGTATTATAGTCAAACCGGCTGAACAAGCGAACCGGCAGCCATGGATAATAATGAGCCCCCACATCATCAAATGATGTAAATGCGCTTTCCAGCACAAGCCCGTTGGGATGAACATCCTTGGCTACAATTGCAGCAATACTGCCCCCCAGTGAGCGCCCGAAGAGAATAATTTGCTCCGGGTTCGTGTCTTTATCTTCTATGAGCCACTGGTAGCCAGTTAGAATGTCAATGAGTGTCCCTTTTTCGGTCGGTTTGCCGCTGCTTTGGCCATAGCCCCGATAGTCCACGATCAGGCAGTTCAGACGAAGTTCATGAAACATTTTCAGCGTATCCAGTCGATGCGAGATATTGCCCGCATTGCCGTGGCAAAAAAGAACCGTCCGTTCGGCACCCTCGGCTGGAACGAACCAGGCCGCCAATGACTGACCATCCGGCGTGGTCAGCGAAACCTCTTCATACCGCAGTCCGTAACCTTCCGGGTTGTAGGCATACCCCCGACTCGGCTGATACAGCATGCGGGACTGCGCCAAAAAAAGCAATGCCGATAACCCCACGTAAACCGCTGTAATAATCGACACGATTGTAATAAGAACAGCCATAAACTTTCCTTGCCTGTACCGTCGATAACAGAGAATGCCGATCATGGAAAATAGAAATATCCACAATATCACACGCATCAGTTGTCCTTATAGACAAAACTTATAAGTCAATGTTTTATACAGCAGCTTGGCAGCCAGAAAATTGCTGGCCCACAAATGCTCCCGAGGGCACAGTTCCACAATGTCAAAGCCGACCAGATTTCGTCGACTGCAAACGGCTCGAATCAATGCGATCATATCATACCACTCCAGTCCGCCTGGTTCCGGCGTCCCGGTCGCCGGCATCACTGATGGATCAAACACATCCAGATCGATGGTCAGATATACATTTTCCGTCAACAGGGAAACCACCCGCTCGATCCATTCAACGCCTTGATGATGACACATATCACGGGCCAAAAAGATTCGCTCAGGGTCCATATTCTTTTTTTCACTGATGTCCATACTGCGGATACCAACCTGAACGATCGGGGCATATTCTTTTGCACGCGCCATGACACAGGCGTGGCTGTGTGTGCTGCTTTCATAACTGTCTCTCAGGTCGGCGTGAGCATCAAGCTGCAAAACAGTCAGGTCGTCATAGCAATTGGCCATTGCCTCAAACGCACCAATGCTGACGGAGTGTTCGCCACCAAGAATAACAGGAAACTTGCCCTTGTCCAGCATTCCAGTCGCTCGCTGACAGACAGCTTTGGCAACCTGTTCCGGTTTATCAAGCCCCTCAACGGCCGGTTCGGTAAAGATACCTTTTCGAAAGGCCTCACTGTCGGTTTCGATGTCATAGAATTCAAGGTTATATGAAGCCTCTAGAATCGCCTGCGGTCCTTTATCAGCTCCTTTGACCCAGGTGCTGCTTCCGTCATAGGGAACCGGCAAAATCGCAATTCTCGCAGTATCCGGGTTTGTGTACAGCGGCTCAAAATCGCCGAATTGTTGTTTACTGGGCATTAAGCAAGGACCGTAACTTTAATCGAATAAAAACACAGCGAGTGCAACCGTTGTTGTCCAGAGACCTTTTTGGCCTCGAGCCGTCTGAGTGATATTAGTCGTCTTGACAAAGAGACCGCTCGACTTATAGGCCTGCTCTTTTTCGGACCACGCCAGGTCCGGATCCAGATCAATGCCCAATGTCGTTCCAAGCATGCCAGCTGCCAAATCTTCAGACATATCTTCAGCTTCTCGTTTGTTCATCCCGTGACTGTGAACCTCACTAAGATAACCCCATTTTTCCTTGTCTTTGGGGACAGCTACGCCGACCGATGAAGCCGCCAGACGACCGTGTTCGTCCGTATCACACCGAGCCAGCACACAGAAACAGATTGCTCCTGGCTTCAAATGCTTAACGCCTTCATTTCGGCTGATAATCTTACAGTGCGGCGGCAAGATGGACGAAACCTGAACCAGATTCTGCTGAGCAACACCAGCAGCGCGGAGTGCGTCCTCAAAGGATTTGAGCTTAAATTTATGCCGTCCGACGCCTTTCGTCAGAAACATCCGTTTGGGGACCAGATCATTAATCACTTTCACTTCTCCTGTACCACAATCACTGCCAGTTAGTTAACATATCTTAGCCTATATTTGCCAAAAAGAACGCCGGATTATAGCCGTTTATTAAGTCAATTCAATTAGAAAATAATATTGTATATACCCCTTAAAAAAATCTTAATCTCGTCTCTTTTGGCTTTCAGTCGGCCGGAAACTTCAAAAAAGTAAATAATTTAACTAAAATCAGGTATTTCTCTTGCCAAAGTCTTCGGTCAAACTATAATCCCCGTTTTGAATTTTATCGGGCTGCTGAATAGCAAGAATTTTAGGTTTTTTTGAGAAACCCCAGCCTCTGATTATTGTATACTATAGAGGAAGCTCCAATAGTAAGTTCGGGGTTTCTTAATAATAGATCCAAGGGAATGTCATGGCTAATAAGAAACAGACGAGCAAGCTTTCGAAAAAGCAGTTGGATTATTATCGGCAACTGCTGGTCGAGAAGATGTACGAAATACTTGGCGACGTGAGTGCACTCGAAGAGACCCTGTTCCAAGGCAGCGGCGAGTTGTCAAAGATGCCTGTGCATCTGGCTGATGTCGGAACTGACAGCTATGAACAAGAGTTCAATCTGGGGTTAGTCGCAGAGGAAAGGAAAACTCTGCTTGATATTCAACACGCATTGGACCGCATCGCTGACGGATCATTCGGTATTTGTGAGGGGCTTGGTACTCCCATCGAAAGCAACCGGCTCGAGGCTATTCCCTGGACGCGGTACAGCCTGAAATATGCAAGAATGATTGAAAGCGGCCAAGCATTTCCTGATAATGACATCGATCGCCATCGAGACTCAGCTTGAGCCATACCAAGCCATAAGCGACAGCGCTTTTTTTAA
>CALKKA010000014.1 GCA_937995495.1 uncultured Phycisphaerae bacterium | reverse complement strand
GGTTTATTTTCAGCGGTCAAAAAGAATGAAAAATTCACGAGAAAATGAGTGATGCCCGATAAAGGTGAGGTATGGTGACATCGGATTGCTGATTTAGCTTCGTGAGGATTTGATGAGTTGGCAATAAAAAAGGCGAGGTTTGTACCTCGCCTTTTTTATGTTGTCTCACTGAATATGGTCTGCCTAAAGAGTTTTACTTGATTCCTTTTAACTTGGTTTCAAGAACTTCCGGCTCATGGTATCCGGTAAGCACATCGCGAATAACCCCTTCGGAATCGATCAGAAAAAGCGTTGGAATGGCTGTGACCTGTCCATAAGGGGCCGATAGTTTTTCCTCGTATGCGATGACAGGATAATTCATCTTGGCCTCTTTGACAAATGGAGTGAGTTTTTCAGTTGGCTCGTCAGACAATCCCAGTATCACTAAATCCGAGTTTCCAGAACTTGCCAGTTTGATCAGATCGGGAATGCTTTTTTTGCAGGGCGGACACCAGGTGGCCCAGAAATCCAAGATGACTTTTTTACCTTTCAGACGCGAAACACGATGGACGTTGCCTTCCAGATCGACCATTTTCAATTCTGGTGCTGGTTTTCCAATCCATGATTGCGGAGAGTTCTGCATCTTTTCTTGAATGGCTTTCTCCATCACTTCTTTATTCTCCTGCTGTGTTTCTATCGACTTCTGAGTAACCATAATCTGCTGTTCTATTTGCTTCACTTCTTCCCGATTCTGCTGTACTTCAGTCAGATTCTGATCTGTAGCTGCCATGGTCTGCTGCTGTATCTGCATCGCCATGCCTACGATTTCGACCAGATGCTGTTTGGGAACGGCCAGCCTTAGTGCGGCCTGTCCATCGGCTACTGTGCCGCCGGTTACCAGACAACTCTGCGTCTGGATGTCTTTGAGTCCGCTGAACATATCGGCCACGGGCCCCATGTTGGCCTGGTCACCCATTGACTGCATCATTTCACCCATGCCTTTCATGAGTTTGATGACATTGACGCTGCACACAAAGTCGTTATAGGGGGTGTCTTTCAAGGCATCGAGGGCGACTTTAATATCGCCGGAGGGAGCGGCCGCTGCAGCAGGCTTATCGATCAGCGTCTTGAGCGTTGCTTCGCTGTTTGGGCCCATGGCAAGATAGAACTTATCCTGTGTCTGTGCGAGGTAGTACTTAAACCCATCACTGCCGTACATCTTTTCGATCTCTTTGTGCATCGTATCATTGGGGTCATCCGAAGCAAGGATCGAGATGGACATGGTATCGATCGTTGCACCCTTATAAGTTGAAACAGCGGGTTCATATATCAATTTCGCCGGGATTCCCATGGTCTTGTAAAGCGAGTTGACGTACTCCATACTTTCTGTCATGAGCGCCTTCATCGCCGCGCTGTCTTTGACTTGGACCACTTCCTGCAATTTAAAGGGGGGTGTTCCAGCCATATAGGAATAAGAGACAGAGACTTCATCACCCATGACATCGAACATTTTTTGTGTCAGGCCTTTCATTTTTGCTGTTTGTTCTTTTGCCGTCGGATCCTCTGTGGCCGCTTCCATGATATCAAACAGCTTATCGTAAAAGGCCTGCATCGAAGAACGGTCCATTCTCATCAGGGCATTGACAGCATTACTGTTATCTAAATAGTTGGTTAATGTATACCCTGTGGGTTTTGGGTCGGAGACCAGCATTTTTGCCAGGTCGGAGCCGTCCCTGGCCCGCAGGCCAACGTCCAGCGTCATTATAGTAGGCTGAGGTGTCAAGGCGATGGTTGCAGAATCCGCTTCGCCGGCGAACTCTTTGAATAGTTCCGGAAGCATCTTAAAATAGAACTCCATCATTTCGGCCGGTCCACCGGTTTTAGTGATTTCCTGCTGAGCCATTTCAAACATGGACAGGGCGTTTTGATTGTACTTTTCATAAAATTTTGCAAGATTTATATAGGCCCATACCGGCGCGGAAACGGCCTCTTTGGCTTGAGCGGTGGAGATTTGTTGGCCAAGCGGCTTTTGACTCTTTGCGATGGCTTCTTTCAGTGCAGGCAGCGTTGCCTTTTGGGATTCTGAAACGACGATTGCGTATTTTCCATCACCGGCCTCGGCCAGTGCAAAACCGCCAACAGGCGAGTTCGGGGCCAGAAGGGCGGCCATACCGCCTTCGACTTCCTTGCAATTCGAATTCGTTTCGACGAATGTTTTATAATCAGTGACTGGGACCAGCAGGCCCACAACGGGCTCGGCGTCGTTTGCCTGAGGAGGGATGGCAAACAGGGCAAAGTCACCGCCCTGGTCGATTCCCGTCAGCATCGGGTCACCGATCATAGAACCCAACTGCAGATTGGCCAGCATGGCTAAACTCACTGGGATCGGTGAAGCGCCAGCCATGTAGGCATCCAGTTTCCCCAGCGATCCATTAAAGTTGTTCACTCGCACACAGAACATACAGTCACCGGGGAGCATCTTCAAAAGGGCGTCATCATTGCCGATATCGGCGGCACCCACATTCGACGCTGCGTACAACGCGATCACGAATGAAAAAATGATGATTTTCAAGGGCTGTAAATTCCGTTTGTTCATTTTCTTCTCCTGTTTTTAGATTGATTTTGCGCTTTCCAGTTACTAAGACGCCTGTTTGCAGCGATTATTTCATAAAAAGTCTATTTTTTAGAAAAAATTTCCAACATCTTGCGGTGAACTTTCTGATTTGTCGCCAGAGTCTGAAATTGTTTGGCAGCATCGTTTTCCAAATCCACTGGCATTAGTGATTGTCCCTGGGCATTTGTTACCATCCCGCCGGCCCGTTCGATGAGAATGATTCCCGCCGCGATATCCCACAGCCTGGCGGCCGGGGCGATCATCCCGATCATTGCGCCTCTGGCGACATAGGCCATGTGCAGTGCTGTTGAGCCAAGACATCGGTAGCGTGTCTGTTCCATTATTTTTTGTTTTCCGATCTCTATGGACGCAAGCGGATGACTGTCCACCCCAAAACTGGTGAATCGGTCAATCGTGTCCTGGCTGACTGTGATTCGGGAACCGTTCAAACGGGCGTCCATATCCAGTGCGGCCGTGTACATCGCATCGGTTGACGGCTCAAAAATGACCCCGAGAATGGGCTTGCCGTCCAGAACCGCAGCAATGCTGACAGAAAAACAAAGTATTCCGTTTGCAAAGTTGTTGGTTCCATCGATGGGATCGACAATCCACCAGATGGGGGTTCCCGATCGTGGCGGGATGTGCAGCAGCTTTCCTTCTTCCCCTTCCTCGGCGATAAATCCATGTTCGGGATACGTTTCTCGGATTCGGTCGATGATGATTTTCTGGCAGATCGGATCGGCCTGGGTCACCAGTTCCTTTCCGTTTTTGATGGTCTTATGGACATAGCGAAGTTCTTCCATGGCCCGCTGTCCCGCCAGACGGGCCGCGACGATCGCAGTTTCCAGCATATGGCTCAAATCCGTGTGTGGTATCGGCATCGGGTTCCCTTCTTTCCGTCTTGACAAGTTGTTTGGCGGGTTTTATTGTAGCCGAATAATGACGGAAGACCAAAACACAAATAGCAAAAAATACCAAAAACCCTCCCCCGTGTCTCGCTTTTGGGGGGCGGTTATTTTTTTTGTGATTGGGCTGGCTTTCTACCTGTTATGGGTTTCGTCACAGGGGGATATTGATCTGAGTTACTGGTTTGGCGTTTGTGGGTTCAAGCAGCGATTTGACCTGCCCTGTCCGGGGTGTGGATGGACGCATGCCGCTGAGATGTTTGCAACCGGACATTTTCTCCAGGCCTTTAGGATTCAGCCAGCGGCCGCGTTTTTTTGTGTCGTTTTGTCATTAGCGGCGATTTGTGCTTTACTTTCTGCTGTTTTTGGGATAGATTCTCGGCTTCTGAAACGCATTTTCAGCCCCAAAGGCGGGGGTCTTCTATTCGTCGGGGCCTGTGTGGTGATTTTAGCGGGATGGCTGGTGACTTTGATCAGGACAATTCTTGAAAATTGAGAATACGAAACAGTTTGTTCGCTCCATGACGCGATTTACGGTGCTTTTTGTTGCACTTTTTTGTGTTGTGATTTCATTGTCGGGGTGCGCTATCCTGAGCTTAATATTGAGTGAGGGGCCCTTTGAAAAGGGAATGCCGCCTGCCTATGATCTGCAAGAGCAGCAGGAACGAAAGGTGTTGGTTTGGATTGAGTGCCCTCGTTCAGCAAACGCCGATTTCGATCTTGAGGAGAAGCTGGAAACTGCATTTCAACTGTACCTGGTTGGGCGGGCAGGCTTTGATTCGGCGAACATTATTCAGAGTTCGGTGTTCGAGGGAGAAGCGCTTTTGCTGGACCCCAAGAAGATTGCACGTTCGCAAGGTGCCGGATATCTCCTGTTGGTCCAAGTGGATCGATACGAGACGGACTTCCTTCAAATCCGCGATTATTACGCCGGTGAATTAATTTCACGCGCTATTTTATACGATGTTGATTTGGATCAGGCTCTCTGGCCGAGTCAGCCGGAAGGCAAGATGACTCATATCGGTGTTGAAATGGAGACCGACGGGCGTGATGCCCTGGTCAGTCGGCTCACATCAGCGACCGCTCATTGTATATTACGAAATTTATACCCTTGCGATAAATTAAAATATAAGACTCGCGATGAAAGAGTTTCATTGCAGGAAGCCTATGAGATGGAAACATATTAATTTTTTAAAGGAAAACAAAGATGTTTAAGATTTTGATTGCTGACAAACTCGCCCAGGAAGGGATCGATTTAATAAATTCGATAGACGACTTCGAAGCTGTTGTTCGCACGGGACTCAGTGAAGATGAACTTGTTGAAATTATCGGTGACTATGACGGTCTGATCATACGAAGTGCGACTACGGTAACACCCAAAATTCTAGCTAACTCGGGCAAGCTTAAGGGGATTGCCCGTGCCGGGGTGGGTGTTGACAATATTGATATCCCGGCCGCAACGCAAAAGGGGATTCTGGTGATGAACACTCCCGGAGGAAACACGCTCAGTGCTGCTGAACACACGATGGCATTGATGCTTTCGTTGAGCCGCAATGTTGTTCCGGCCTGCACCAGCCTTAAGGAGGGTGCATGGGATCGTAAGAAGTACACTGGAAACCAGCTTAACGGCAAGGTGTTGGGCGTTATTGGTCTGGGTCGCATCGGCATGTCTGTTGTTAAGATGGCTCTTGGCTTTGATATGAGGGTCGTCGGGTATGACCCGTTTGCGGCCCCCAAAGAAGCCGCTCAGATGGGTGTCGATGTCACCGAGGATGTTGAACGGATTTACAAGGAAAGTGATTTTATCTCATTGCATATCCCGCGTAATGAGCAGACCACAAATATGATCACAACCAAAGAGCTCAAGATGATGAAGTCCACATGCCGGATTGTCAACTGTGCTCGCGGCGGAATCATTAATGAGGACGATCTTTACAACGGTTTAAATGCCGGCCTGATTGCAGGTGCCGCATTGGATGTGTTCTCAAAAGAGCCACCGGATAATATGGGATTCCAGAATTGCCCCACATGCCTGGTGACACCGCACCTTGGCGCCAGTACCGAAGAAGCCCAGATTGAAGTGGCGGTCGAAGCGGCTCAGATTCTGTGTGACGCGATCAAGGGCGGCCCGATCAGCAATGCCCTGAATGCTCCGGCGACCAGCGGGGGCGTGCCGCCGATCGTAAGTCGCTATTCGGAATTAGCAACACGCATTGGGACCATGATGAGCACCCTGGCGCCCGGCCATATTAAGAATGTTAAGATCGAGTATCGCGGTTCGATTGCTGAGAAACAGGTCGATTCTGTCACGACTGCATTTACCATCGGACTTTTGCAGCCGCACTTTGATACTGTCATTAATATGGTGAACGCTCCGGTGCTGGCCAAAGAGCGAAGCATCAGTATCGATCAGATCAAGAACGAAGCGATCAAGGATCTTGAGTCCAGCTTTACGGCAACTGTTGAAACGGACAAGGTCACGCGTACGATCCGCGGGACTGTGTTTGGCGGCAGTTTGCTGAGGATCATTGATATTGACGGATTCAGGATCGAAGTGACCCCGGAAGATACGATGGTTATTATCTTCAATGATGACAGGCCCGGCGTTATCGGATCCGTTGGTAAAGTTTTTGGCGATCATGGCATCAACATGAACACAATGGGTGTCGGCCATGAGTATCAAGGCGGAAAAGCGATTCTTGCTGTTAGCTTAGACAAAACACCCGGCGAAAAGGCGGCAGCCGAATTAGCAAGCCTGGACTTTGTCAATGAAATGTATGTCTGTAAACTTCAATAGTATTGAACGATAGAAAAATCTGAGCGGTCTGGCAATAAATTGAAATTGTTGGCCGCTCAGGTTTATTTCAGGAGTCGATGGAATGACGCCCCGTAAAAAAATGGATAA
>CALKKA010000013.1 GCA_937995495.1 uncultured Phycisphaerae bacterium | reverse complement strand
GAAAAATCCAGTCCGCGGGCGGCGATATCGGTCGCTACCAGGAACTGAATATCCAGCCGTTTGAAGCGGCGGAACAGGCTGGTGCGCTTGTTCTGGTCCAAGCCGCCGTGGATCTGCTCAACAGATTTGACCTTGCCTTTGAGATGGTCATACAGTTTGTCGCAGTTGTTTCGGCTGGAGCAAAACATAATTGCCTGATCGGGCTTTTCCTGTTCGATCAACTCGAGCAGCTTCTCAAAACGATGCCGCGGCTGGACCACCTGGAAACAGTGGCTCAGGGAGTCCGGGGCCTTTTGGTCGGCGATCAGCTCGACCATCATCGGGTCTTCGAGATATTTTTTAGACAGTTGCTTGATCTCGTTGGGCATCGTGGCGCTGAACAGCATCGTATGATGCTCGTGCACCATGCAGGAAAAGACAAACTCGATGTCCGTCAAAAAACCCTGGTTGAGCATCTCGTCGGCCTCGTCCAGCACGAAATACCGTACTTCGGCCAATCGCAGCGGGGAATTGTACAACAAGTCGATCAACCGTCCCGGCGTAGCCACCAGGATCTGCACACCGTGTTCCAGCTTGCCCTTCTGGATCTCCATCGAAAAGCCGCCGTAGACCGCAAAGGCGTCTACATGGGTTTCCTTGGCGATCCAGGCAATTTCATCGACATACTGCAGCGCCAACTCCCGCGTGGGGACTAAAATCAACGCCTGCACCTCTTTGATCGCCGGATCAACGGACTGGACCACCGGAATGGCACAGGCAGCCGTCTTTCCCGAACCGGTCTGGGCCAGCGCGATCAGATCCCGCCCGGTCAGGACATGGGGAAAGGTTTGCTCCTGAATCGGAGTCAGGTCCTCGTAACCCTTTTTCTTTAGGGCTTTGAGAATTCCGGGTCTTAGGTCAAGCTCTGTAAATTTCACTAATAAGGCGCCTTCGTCAGACAAACAGACATTTTCTATCAATAACAAAGGGCCGATTATAACGCTTTCACTGAGGCGTGTACATAAAAAACTGAAAACGTCCTGCCGGGGTTAGAAATGGCAAGTTTGTCCTGCTGATAAAGTATCTGTTGAATTGACGTCAGCATTGCCGATAATAAGACTTGGCATAAAGAAGGATCTCAGCGAGCAACAGTGAAAACCATGCGGGCACCCATCCGCGGATTCACAAACCTCGATCTGGCTGGATTGAAAGGAATCGATCATGAAAAGGGAGCATCTGTTTATTGCCGCATCTGTTATTTTTTGTGTTGCCACTGTAGCTCTTTTTGCCGGCGAAGGAGCCGAGCGGGATGCGCTCAGGGGTATTCTTAACTTGCCGGACAATGTCAGTGTGGAACTGATCTCGACGGAACACGGCACGCTGATGCTCACCGAAGAGGACGGGCAGGTCGAATTGCCGCAGGGCCAGTACCGTCTGGAAAGCTGGACGCTTGAAAACAAAGACGGGGCCGGGTACACATGGATGCTGAGCGGCGATGTGAATCGTGCCCGCATGATCGAAGTGGGTCCGGAGCCGACAACGCCGGAAATCAAAACAGAACCGATCGTTTGTGATCTTAAGATCTACCCCGGTCCTCAAACCATGAATTTTACGCTGGGCCTGAATGGACCAGCCGGCGAGCGATTGCGCGTGTCCGGTGATGGGCCCGGCGTTCAATCGGATCAACTGCCGCAGCCGACGTTTGTGCTGTACAATGCTGACAGGAGCTTTGAGAAATCACATCATTTTCAGTCTCAATGCTGCGGCAACTACCGATTCAACTGGACACCGCCTGCAGAGGCCGAGGGCCCATTCTTTGTTGATCTCAATGTGGCCGGGCCGTTCAAAATAGATTTTGAGCCGGTCAACCTCTCCGAAGCCCATCAGGTAAAAATTGCCGAACAACAGGCATTGCACAAACGAAACGCACGGAGAGCCTATATCATTGGGCTTTGTTATATCGCGGTATTGTCAGTTCTGATTGCGGCGCTGTTCATATTCCGCAAGTCCATTGCCGCCGCCATGCTAAAGAGTGAAAGCAAGCCCCTCATAAAACGGGCGGTGTTGATACTGGGGGTATTTATTATCCTCATGATGCTGAATCCACTGTTTACTATTTATACTGGCGACCATGGATTTAACGAAGCGCTTGCTGAATGCGGCTTATTTGCAGGACTGGTGCTGATCGGGGCGGGGCTTGTGTGGTGCGTTTGCAAGGTTCGAACAAAGTGGCCGTTTGTGACGATCATGCTCTACGGAGTTTTCTTTGTTCTACTGCTAATCCCTGTTTTGTTTGCGGCCTTTCTGATAACCGGTCACCCCGACACAGACGTAACGGATATTGATCTGGATGATTTTGGAGAGTTTTATGTCGGGTTGTTTACAATTGCTGAGCCCGCGGTACTGGTCGGATGGGCGATTATCCTGGGAATTCTGGCCGCGCAGGCGTCTTTGCTGATCGTGCCGGTACGCATCAAGCACCAGCGGCCCAAAAAACGGCGAGGCATCTGGTGGACCGCGATCGTCGCGGCACTGCTTTATACCGCGTTATTGTTTATGCTTGCGATGTCGGTGATGGCCGTGATATGGAAGGATGATCCAAACATGATTTTCTTCTGGGTCGTGATCGGCATCCTGCCGCTGAACTGGATCGGCTGGTCGGTGGCGTTTTGTCTGTTTAGCCGATCAATGGAACCGGAGAGTTTTATCCGGCGATTGATGCGGTGGCTGATCGGTGGGTCGATCCTGGAACTGCTGGTCGCGGTCCCGAGCCATATCATCGTGCGGCATCGGGACGTCTGCTGTGCGCATGGGCTGACCGCGGCGGGCTTGACGACCGGGTTGGCGGTGATCTTCTTCGCGTTCGGACCGGGCCTGTATTTTCTGTATGCCGACCGTATTCGAGGCAAACAGCCCGATCTGCCGGAGCAGACAGACCCACTAACACCCGACATGCCGCCTCAGGGATAACGGTTTGACAGATACTTTCGATATGGTAAGATACGCCGTTGGTACAGGATACTGTTTCGACGGCGTTTTTTTATAGAATTATAGATAATCTTACTGACCACAGGAAATTTATATGCCTATTTTTGAATACAGGTGCAGCACATGCGGGTTTATCAATGAGGTGCTGGTTCAATCCGCTTCATCGAAAGGTCCGGCGTGTCCGGAGTGCGGCGAAAAAAAGGTCGAAAAACAGTTTTCCAGCTTCGCCGCCGTGGTCAAAGAACCCGCTGCCGCCGCATCTAACTGCCAGGGATGTCCCAGTGCGGGCGGATGCCCTAACTTTAACGGATAACATTATTTATTTTGGGGAGAATATTATGAAAAAGATAATGGGATCAATACTGGTAACCTGTGTGATGGTTTTGTTCTGTGGGACAGGCTTAGCCGTCAAACAACCCAATATCCTGCTGGTAATGGTTGATGATATGGGCTGGACCGATATCGGTTGCTTCGGCAGCGAGATTGAAACGCCAAACATCGATGCACTGGCCGAACGCGGTGTCAAGTTCACCGACTTCCATGTTTCCGTGAGTTGTTCCCCAACCCGGTCGATGCTGTTATCGGGAAATGACAATCATATCGCGGGACTCGGCACCATGGGAGAGATACTTACGGATAAACAACGGGGAAACCCCGGCTACGAAGGTCACCTGAATGACCGGGTTGTCTGTCTTGCTGAAGTGCTTCGAGAAGGCGGCTACCACACCTACCTATCCGGCAAATGGCATCTTGGCCATCAAAAGGGAACATTGCCTTTCGACCGCGGGTTCGAGCGAAGCTTTTCCATGCTGGTTGGTGGAGCCAGTCACTGGGCAGACATGTACGGTATTCTGCCGATGGACCACCCTGCCAAGTACACCCGAAATGGAGAGTTTCTGGACAGCCTGCCGGCCGATTTCTATTCGAGTAAAAGTTATGCTGATTTTCTGATGGATTCGATTCGTGAGAATCTTGAAGATGGAAAACCGTTTCTTGCCTATCTAGCTTTTACCGCACCACACGATCCTTTGCATGTTCCTGAGCCATGGCTGTCGAAGTACAAAGGGAAATACGATGATGGCTACGAAGTGCTCAAGACCAAACGATGGAAAGCCGCCAAGAAACTGGGAATTGTGCCCAAGGGATCGAAACTGGCTGAAAAACATCCATTCATTAAGCCGTGGAATGATCTTACTGATGAAGAAAAGGCAACCGAAGCGCGCGGCATGGAGGTGTATGCCGGAATGCTGGATGCCATGGATTACCACTATGGCCGCGTTATAAACTTTCTTAAGGACATTGATGAATATGACAACACGATCATCATCTTTCTGTCCGACAACGGGGCGAACCCTTTTTATTCACATCAATATCCAGGGGCCGACACGGAAGGATTTCAAGATATGTTTGACACAAGCTTGGAAAATATCGGCAACCCCGGCTCAAACTACGCCTATGGCATTGGATTCGCCAGTGGTTCAGGAGGTCCCCTGGATAAATTCAAATTGACCGTTGGCGAAGGCGGCATTCGGTCTCCTTTACTGATTGCCGGCCCCGGCATCAAAAGCGGTCAACAGAACGATGCGTTTGCTTATGTGACGGATATCATGCCGACCCTTCTTGAATTTGCCGGGGTGGATTATCCGGACAAATACAAAGGCCGCAAACTCGAACCGATGCGAGGTCGTTCTATGGTTTCGCTATTGGATGGTACGAAGAAAGCGGTTTACACCGAGTCAGAATATGTTGGCGGGGAAATGGCCGGCGGCAAGTGGATGCGACAAGGCGACCTCAAAGCTGTGAAGGTCCCAAAGCCTTACGGGACGGACCAGTGGCAACTTTTTAATGTGATCAAAGACCCTGGCGAATCCAACGATCTGTCTAAATCAATGCCCGACAAACTAAATGAATTGAAAGCGGCTTGGGATGATTATGCGGAAGAAGTCGGCGTGATCCCAGCCGAATGATTGGCGAAAAAGATGACATCCAAACAGGAGCGTTGAATCATGGAAGAGGTCGTTGGACAGGAAGAGGCAGTTGCTAAAGAATTGCCACTCTATTTTAAAGAACTCATACACTGGCTTGAAGAATTACCGATTGATCATCGCCTGCTTGTTCAGTTAGGGTTGTTGGTTGTTGTTTTATTGTTGGCGTGGTTGGCCAATTTTATTACCAAACGGGTTATTTTGCGTGTAGTACGGCGGGTCGTCAAGAAAAGTAAGAACCAATGGGATGATTTTTTAAGCCAGCGTCACGTCTTTACACGATTGTCTCACCTGGCACCAGCGATTGTCATTAATTATTTCGCACCGGTTGTTTTTATAGGCACGGCCGGCAGCGGGCAGTTTATGCAGGTTTTGGCTATCATTTATATGCTCGTGATCGGCATGCTGGTAATCAATGCTTTTCTCGACAGTGTGTCGGATATTTGCCATACCTATGATTTTTCCCGCAAGGTCCCGATCCACGGGGTCATGCAGGTTATCAAGATCTTTGTATTTATCACAGGTGGCATTATTATTCTTGGTATCATTGTCGGTAAGAATCCGACAAATATCCTGGCCGGTTTTGGTGCGATGACAGCCGTCATCACGTTGATCTTCAAGGATGCGATCCTTGGGTTCGTGGCAGGGATCCAAATATCAGCGAACAATATGGTACACCTGGGCGACTGGATCGAGATGCCCAAGTACGGTGCTGACGGGGATGTGATCGATATTTCGCTGACGACGGTGAAGGTGCAGAACTGGGACAAGACCATCTCGACCATTCCCGCCTATGCACTCATCAGTGACTCGTTTAAGAACTGGCGCGGGATGCAGCAATCCGGCGGACGCCGCATCAAACGGGCGATCAATCTGGATATGAACACCGTGCGGTTTTGTAACCCGATGATGCTGGATAAGTTCCGCCATATTGAACACATTGCCGACTATATCGATGCCAAGCAAACCGAGATCGACGCATATAATACTGCAAACCATATCGATCATACCGAACTGGTCAATGGCCGCCGCATGACCAATGTCGGCACTTTCCGTGCGTATGTGATCGCATATCTGAAGAATCATCCCAAGATCAATCAGAACATGACCTTTCTTGTGCGTCAGCTGCA
>CALKKA010000012.1 GCA_937995495.1 uncultured Phycisphaerae bacterium | reverse complement strand
CGCCTCTTTTGGCTTTTAGTCGGCCGGAAACTTCAAAAAAGTAAATAATTCTACTAAAATCGGGATATTTCTGTTGCCATAGTCTTCGGTCAACCTATAATCCCCGTTTTGAATTTTATCGGGCTGCTGAATAGTAAGAATTTTAGTTTTTTTTCAGCAACCCCAGCCTCTGATTATTGTATATTATAGAGGAAGCTCCGATAGTAAGTTCGGGGTTTCTTAATAATAGATCCAAGGGAATGTCATGGCTAATAAGAAACAGACGAGCAAGCTTTCGAAAAAGCAGTTGGATTATTATCGGAAACTGCTGGTCGAAAAAATGTACGAAATACTTGGCGATGTCAGTGCACTCGAAGAGACCCTGTTCCAAGGCAGCGGCGATTTGTCAAAGATGCCTGTGCATCTGGCTGATGTCGGAACTGACAGCTATGAGCAAGAGTTCAATCTGGGGTTAGTCGCAGAGGAAAGGAAGACTCTGCTCGATATTCAGCACGCGATGGACCGCATCGTTGACGGATCATTCGGTATTTGTGAGGGGCTTGGTACTCCCATCGAAAGCAACCGGCTCGAGGCTATTCCCTGGACACGTTACAGCTTGGAATACGCCAAGATGATTGAAAGCGGCAAAGCTATCGATGTGGAAAATATCAAGCTGCGTCCTATTGATATTCAGCGGAATGAAGAGATCGAGGACGATGAAGAAGTGGATGACCAGGACGAGGAATTGTCCGCTGATGAAATGGAATTAGGCAGTCGGATGCTATCGCTGAATGAATTAGAGGACGAAGATAGCGACGACGAAGACAATGACGATTTCAACCGTCACAAAGACTCAGCTTAAACCATACGAAACTAGAAGTAAGAGCGCTTTTAAACTTGCAGAATCAAGATAATCCCTTAAAATAAATCCGATAAGCTGGATTTTAGGGATTTTCAAATGAATCAATATGAAAAATTTCGTTTTAGAGCGTTTGTATCGCTTCTGACAACTTTCTCTTTTATCATCTTGGCCGTTACAGGCGCCATCCTCTATATCACTCCACCCGGGCGCGTGGCCAACTGGACCAATTGGACATTCGGGGGTCTTAGCAAGCACCAATGGATTGCGGTGCATATTTGTTTTTGTACGCTGTTTGTCATCACTTCCCTATTACACATCTGGCTGAATTTCAAACCCCTGATCAGTTATTTTTTCAGCAAGGCCAAGACCGCTTCGGTATTACGGATGGAATGGATTCTTGCGATTGCCATCTGTGGAATTGTTTGGATAGGAGCATTAAGACCGTTTATCCCCTTTAGTTCGCTGCTGGACCTTAATACACGCATCAAGTTTAGCTGGGAAAAGCCGAAACAGAAAGCCCCTGTACCGCACGCAGAACTTTTGACAATCAAAGAACTTGCTAAAAAATCTGACATGGAAGCCAATACGATCATCCAGAATCTCAAAGACGAAGGGATTGAAGCAAATATATCGGATATTTTCGGCAGCATCGCTGAACAGCATAACCTCTCCCCAAACGAATTGTTCTCAATCGCCACGGGGCACCAGACCGCACCTGCTGAAAACCAGCACGGCAGAGGCCAAGGGGGCGGCGGTTTGGGACACAAAACGCTCAAACAGGCATGTCAGGAAATGGGAATTGATTTCGAAAAAGCAATTAAAGCGCTCAAGGCCGCAGACATCGAAGCAGCAGCAAATATGCGGATTCGTGAAATTGCCGATCAGAACAATATGCACACCAGCCAGATTCGAAAGATACTTGAAAACTTATAGATAACCATTAAAAGGACAAAAAATGCCTTGGAATATTCGCATGGTCAGCACCTATCCGCCCCGTCGCTGCGGGATCGGAACATTTTGCAGAGATCTATCAAATGCCTTATCGCAATTTACCGGTGAGATCGGACACATTCGCATTGCAGCGATTGATAACAATCACGGGCCTTATAATATACCCGTCGATTTGGTGATCGATCAGCACAATCCCAAGTCCTGGCAGCAGAATACAAAAGAGATTATCTCCCGTGCGAAGGAAAGCAACAATCCCACTGCGGTCGTCCTACAGCATGAATACGGTTTGGATTTGGACGAACAGGGCCGGGGTGACGGCTATGGCCGCAACTTCATCAATATGGCCAAGGCATGCAGGGATAACGGTCTGACACGCCTGGTCTATCTGCATACGGTCCTTGAAAATCCCACGGATCTTCAGCGGCAAAGCATCATCGATCTGGCAGAGTACTCCAATGGCCTCATTGTAACGACAGAAAGTGCGATTGATATTCTTGAGTCGGAAAAATACGGCATCAGCCACTTTAAACTCAAGCACATTGATCACGGGGTTCGAATGCACCACCCCACGCAGTTCGATCGGTTCACACTCAAGTCGGAAATGGGGATCAGCGATGTATTTTTGGTCACCACATTGGGTTTGCTTAGTCCCGGCAAAGGTGTTCAACACAGCATCCGGGCCTACGGACAATTTATCCATGAATCCTGCACCCCGGCTCAGCGAGAGCACATCGTCTACCTTGTCGGCGGACAGTGCCATCCGGATTTTGTCAAAGCCGACGGCGGTAAATGGCATCGTGAATTCATGGCTGAGATTGATAAAGCTCTTGAAGAATCAGATTTGAAATGGTGCAGGGCCAGTGCGATCGAGGGCATCGATTGGTTCGAAAACGACATTGTTTTTTTGGATATGTTTCTCGACGAAAGCACCCTTCTAAACTTTTACGGTGCAACCAATGTTATGATCCTGCCTTACCTGAATACCGAACAGATCTCCAGCGGCATTCTCGCCGACACCATCGGCTCCGGCCGGGTGGCCATCGCCACCAAGTTCCGCTATGCCCTCGAACTGATCTACTCAAATAAAACCTGCCCGCCGGGGATGACCATGGGTCGCTTTGCACGCGGCATCCTGGTCGATCCGGGTGATGCGTCCATCGAGCAGATCGCCAAAGCGCTGGACTTCTTAGTATTTGAAAAAGACAAGCGAATCCAGATGGAACGACAGGCCCACCAGCGCGGTTACCAGATGCGATGGGCTAACAGTGCCTGGGCCATGGTCCAGTATGTAGATTTCGTCAGCGAGGACAAAGAGATCACCACGGGTCGCGGGATGAAGTTCCTGCGTGAGAAAGACTCAAAGTTCATGTTGACACCCGAGGGAAAACTCTGATAAGCCCACCAACAATACCATAGCCAGCGCCGTCTTTTCGATAGAGTGTCCGCACCAGGAGGTTTTATCGGGCGAATAGTCATGTCAATTACCGTTTTTCATTCAAATACCGTCTTTTTGCCTCCAAATCAGTTATTTTACCGCTCTTCCAGGCCGATGAAACAAACGCCGGAAATGGATCCCTGTCAAGGGTAAATTATTATGGATGTTTGACAAAGGTTGGCCTCGTGCCGCTTTGGAGTTTATACAGAGATGCGAAAAAAAGATGTTTTAACAACAGGACAGGTCGCACAGCTTTGCAATGTCGCCCCGCGAACGGTTACAAAGTGGTTTGACTCCGGTCAACTTGGCGGATACAGGATTCCTGGTTCGAAAGACCGGCGAATCCCCCAAAGTGAGTTAATCCGCTTCATGAAAGCTCATGACATCCCGACCGGCGAATTGGAAAAGGGCAAACTTCGTATCCTGATCATTGACAGCCGTACGGAATATGCTCAGCGCTTTGCCGACCAAATCCGAACTCAAGGCAGTTTCGAGGTTCAATGTG
>CALKKA010000011.1 GCA_937995495.1 uncultured Phycisphaerae bacterium | reverse complement strand
TGCTGTATTTTCAGAAAACAGAGGTTCTTCCTCCAGGGCGTGCGAAACAGAGGCGCATAAAATGACGCCACACATCACAGCGGCAATAATTCCTCGTTGTCTGACCATTGAAACTCCAAAACCTGTACCAACACCTCAATACACCACTAAGTAAATCGGCGATTATATCTTATCGCTAAACCCAAAAACCCGCCAAAAAGCCAATTTTATCCGTTTTTTGGCGTCTTACGACCCTTTATCAACAAACCAAGCATCTCATTTCCAAGCAAGCGAGCTACCAGTGTATAAATGCCCGCACAAATCAGAACCAAAATAGCAACATGCAAGAGATCGAAACCCCAATGGTCAGGTAATTTGACCAGAACTCTGCCTGTAAAGTAACCTATAATGCCCATCACAACAGTTCCAGCGGCACTTTTCATCAAAATCGGCCACAAATGATATTTCAATGCCAAATCAAACTTTTTGTTTAAAATGACAAGCAGGATCGCTGCCTGGATATAAGAGCAGATTGCTGTGGCCAATGCCAACCCGCAAACTCCCATTTTCCAGATAAGGGTAAGATTTAGAAAAACATTAATAATTACGGCAATTACAGCCGTCCGAGCCGGCCACTTTGAATCCTTAACCGAATAAAATGCCCGCGTCACCAATTGCTGTAGAAAGTATCCGCACAATCCCAGCGAATAAGCAACCAGTACAATTTGAACGCGGCTCGTGTCATTAACAGTAAATTCTCCGTGTTGATAGATCAATGCTGTTAATGGGCGTGCTACGAGCACAAGCCCCACCGTCGCTGGAATTGCCACAAAAAAAGCTGCCTGAATGCCCTGCCGGATAGTTTGCGAAAGTAGTTTTTGATTATTCTCAGCCGCCGCAGTGCTAAGAACGGGAAATATCGCCGTTGCAAGCGAGATCCCCAGCACACCTAACGGAAACTGGTATAACCGCTGTGAAAAGTAAAGACTGGCCACCGAACCTTCGGTCACAGGGTACGCAATCTGCCTGCCAAACCATTCAAAAAAATCGCCCTTTTCAACAGTCGCCGACAATGTCTTGGCAACGACATCATCGGCCAAGGTATTTAACTGAGTCACCGTCAATCCAAGAATCATCGGCCCCATTAAAAACATGATCCTTTTGAACGCCGCGGTCTTTACATGCCACGCCGGATAGATCACCAGTCCGTATTTCGACATCGGCAGCAACTGCAGTATCATTTGCGTCAGTCCCGCAATAAGCACTCCGATCGCCATAACGATAATCATCACTCCGGCAGATGCCTTAAACAGCCATGCCGAGACACACATCGTCCCGATGATAAATACATTTAATATGATTGGAGCCGCAGCCGGCATAGCAAAATGCCGATGCGCATTGAGCAGTCCGGCAAGGACCGCTACCGTGCAGATCAGGCACATATATGGCAACATTAAAGCCGTCAATGTGAGCATCTGCCGCGTTTCATTCAGTTCGACATGGAACTTACAATAGTACCAGATGCCGATTTCCCCAAGAACAACAATGCCAGCAAGCATTACAAAGACAACCGTTACCACCGTTCGAGCGAGGTCTGAGGCAGATTTTGGATTATTGGCCAACTCTTCACTGTAAACTGGGATAAGCGACGATGCCGCAGCCCCTTCACCAAAAATGCGGCGGGACAGATTGGGAATCTTGAATGCAATTGACCATATGTCCATCATCCCCGTTAGGCCAAAGAAGTGTGAAAATAGAATGTCCCGCACCATCCCAAGCACTCGGCTGATGACGGTTAAGAATGCAATTTGTCGAAACCCTCTAATCATAATGGAAAATCAATTCCGTTTATTTGAGTTCAGTTACACTGCGTCAGGCCTTGAAAGCTGTGGAGAAATCTCGGCATCGATCGCAATAAAAACACATAACTCCTCCAAAGTCAATACATTATAGTTATTCTCTGCGCTTTCGTTTTGGGCTGCTGTGTCGCTTCGTGTTACTGTTTTTGACTGGTGCATCCGTTTGCAGGTTGCGGATTCTTGCCAAGAGCTTGTGTTTGTTGCGAGGCGATAGATACTCGTTGATCGCTTTGTAGTTTCGTTTGTCATAGTACTGCAGCAGCGCCATCTGGAGTCGTTTTTCACCGCGCCCACGGGGAATGTGAATCGCTTTTTTCTTAGGCGAACGGCCTGAGACATACATCGCCGTCGCCAATGCTAAGGGGGCGGGTACGAAATCCTGCACCTGTCGCGGCCGCCATTGACGCTTAACCAGATATTCGGTCAGTCTTTCCGCATCCTCCGGCGAGCTTCCCGGATGGGAACTGATGAAATACGGCACAAGGTACTGTTGCTTGCCCGCCCTCCTGCTTGCTTCGACAAACTTTTCTTCGAACGCCTCAAATGTCTCGTTGCGCGGCTTTTGCATCATATCCAATACATGCGGACAGATGTGTTCAGGGGCGACCTTGAGATGACCGCCAACAAAATGCTTGGCCAGCAAGCGAATGTAGTCAGGGCTTTGAAGGGCGAGATCGTGCCGGATGCCTGAGGCAACAAAGACATGTGTTTTTTTCTTTTGAGCCTTTCGCCATTGCAGGACACGGTTGAGCATTTTGATGACAGCGTCGTGGCTGGGCAGTTTGGCACACGGTGACGGATACAGGCAACTCATGCGTTTGCAGGTCGCCGCTTGAGTGCAGGCCATGCCGTACATATTGGCGGTCGGGCCGCCGATGTCTTCGACCGTGCCGTGGAACTGAGTGTGCTTGGCGATGTGGTCCAGTTCACTGATGATCGAACCCATCGAGCGAGACGCGATCTGCTTGCCCTGGTGGAAGTAGATCGCACAGAAGCTGCACCCACCGAAACAGCCGCGATGCGTCGTGAGACTAAACTGCACCGGCTTCAGCGCGGGGATGCCGCCGAGCTTGTCGTATTTCGGATGCCATGTCCGGGTAAACGGCAGCGCATACAGGGTGTCGAGCTGCTTTTCAGTCAATGGCTCAGCGGGCGGATTGACAACCACCAATCCCGGCCCCTGATCCTGCACGACCGCCCTGCCGCTTGGCGTAGCCTGCTTTTGATAAGCAAGCTGGAAATCCATGAATTTTGTATTGTCCGCTTCAAGCACTTCACGTGGAGGCAACTCGACGGCATCATCAGGAACAGTCGCCCCTTTGATGACGCGGTAAGCCGTACCGGGAATGTTATGCAGATCGTTAAGTGCCTCGCCGGCATCGAGTCGTCGGGCGATCTCGAGAATGGCGCTTTCGCCCATGCCGTGAACGAGCAGGTCTGCCTTGGCGTCAGCGAGCACGGAGCGTTGGAGCTTATCTGAGATGTAGTCATAATGGACCAGGCGCCGCAGCGATGCCTCCATCCCGCCGAGGACGATGGGCACGCCCTTATAGGCCTGACGGGCGCGTTCGGAATAGACAACCAGCGGGCGGTCTGGGCGCAGGCCAAGTTTGCCGCCGGGGCTGTAGGCGTCCTCGCAGCGTTTGTTGCCCATCGAGGCGTAGGTGTTGAGCTTAGAGTCGATGCAGCCCGAGGTGATCGCCCAGAACAGTCGCGGCGAACCCAGGGATCGGAAGTCATCGACACTGTGCCAGTCGGGTTGGGCGAGGATGGCGACTTTAAAGCCATGGTGAGTCAGCCACCGGCCGATGAGTGCGGCGCCGAAAGATGGATGATCGACATAGGCGTCCCCGGTAACAAGAAGGATATCCGCTTGCGTCCAGCCCTGCCGCTGTATTTCCTGCCGGGTTGTGGGTAAAAAAGTATTATTCATATAGGAAACAAACCCTGTGGACAAAATTCGCGATTGACAAGTTGGTTAGTTTACTATACCATCCGCCTCTCGTCGAGTGCACAGCATTCGGATTTTGAAAGATGGGGCATTTAATCTTTCAGGGCCCGTAGCTCAGTTGGTTAGAGCGTCCGACTCATAATCGGCCGGTCGAAGGTTCGAGTCCTTCCGGGCCCAGTTTCTTAACGCCTTGTAAGGGAAGGCCTTATAAGGTTTTTTTGTTGCCCGTTATACAGGGTCATAAGCCATTGTAACTTTCATTGTAACTTTTAGAACTGCCGGTTCTAAGTGAAATCGAATTTTCAGTTACAAGGAGAGGCACAAATGGCTAAGAAACGACGCAAACAAACACCCAAAGATTTGCCCCGATCATTCGATCTTGTTGTCGGTGGCACCGTGTGAGAGCACCGATCTATTCTTTGAGACCGTCAAGATTCTCCTGCATACCGATCCTAAAGCAGATCGGGCCCCGTCCATCCGAGGGGTTTTAATGGTAATCCTCTATTGCCTCTCCTCGGCAATGACTTTTTTGATACGATCTGTGACGTAGTCCCAAAATGGGTTGCAGCGAAGACGCATGAGATCTTTTTCGGGAATTCGGAGCACGTTGCGTTCGCCTCGCATGTTTATGCTGCCTAATTGAATGTGACGGGAATGAGGTTTCACGGAGTCTGTGCCGTATAATGGATCATCCATCGGAAAGGGGATCGCTAAATGCGACAGGGAATAAATCCCGTCCGGCCAACTCATCTTTAACGGAACCTCATTAAACGTCGCTGCGTTCTCGTCCTGGATCCTGGCAATGATCTCTTTAGAATCGGCGTCTTTGTTGGTAATGATGGCTAATGTAAAGTTGCGTTTATCTGAAGCCTCTGACTCATTCAATGAGGCCAGCGGGGACGTTTTCAAAAAGTTCTG
>CALKKA010000010.1 GCA_937995495.1 uncultured Phycisphaerae bacterium | reverse complement strand
GCATGTTATCTAACCGATGAGGAAATCGGGCTGGACGACGAAAAAAAGAAGGAATTGGTCAGGACAGGAGAGGACTTCAAACTCCCTGAGTGATGCGGGAGAAGTTTCCGCCGCATGGATAATGGCCCGATGAACTGACTTGATATGGTAACCAAGCAAGACATTTATACTGCTGACAATTTGAAGCTTCCCGAGTTGGGACGTGATGTTTTGGTGGATCAGTTGAAATGGCTGATTTTTCTGAGATGGTTTGCTATTTTCGGGATTGTCATTACCGGCCTGGTGAGCAGTACTCTTTTTCCTGTGCTCTATAGTCCGATTCCCATTTATGCTTGTGCGGCGATCCTGTTAATATGTAACCTGGTCTTCCTGCTTCTGACCTCTGGGCATTCTGTCAAGCCGGGGCGTGTTACTTTATTAGCAATGGTCCAGCTTGAGATCGATTTGGGGGTACTCACTCTTTTACTTTATTTTTCCGGTGGCTTGACGAATCCATTTGTCCTGTTTTATGTCTTTCACATTATCATTGCGACGATCATTCTTCCCAGAAATCTGTCCTTTACGATCGGAATATCAGCGATTGTTATGTATGGTTTGATGATGGTCGTAGAATTGAATGAGTTTCCCTGGCTTCGACATTATCCGCTTGAACTTTCAACCATATCTCCCTTGTCAAGAAATCCCGTTTTCTCACTGGGTGCCTTTGTGGCATTTTCGGCGATGGTCATCTTGACACAATATCTAACCCGCTCCATTATTGTGCGGATGACTGCCAAAGAGCTGGAGGCGGCCCGAAACCGCGATGTCCTTGAGGCGGTGGTCAGCACGATGTCCGGTGCATTGATCTTTATTACGAATCTCGGGGAAGTGTCGATCTCGAATCCTTCTGCCGAAAAATGGTTTCCGGGGATTAAAGAGTCGATCGATCACCTCCCCGAAGAAGTCAAAAAGCATGTCAAATCGATACTCGCCGATGGGTCCGGAGAAATATTATCACCCAAGGTTATAAAATGTAATCTTGATGACCCGGAGAAAAGCTATATAGAGGCCAGGGTCTACCCCGTTATTGGGGTTGATGGGAAACGCTTGGGAATCGTGGTGATCGGGCAGGATCTCACTCAGCATAAGCGACTGGAGCAGGACCTCTTGACACGAACGGAAGAGACTTCTGAGATCAACGAGATGCTGAAATTATCCCGTGTTGAGATGGCCCAGCGTGAAAAAATGGTTGCGATTGGTCAAATGGCAACAGGCATAGCTCATGAAATTGGGAATCCATTAGCCAGTTTATCTTCCGTGATACAGTACCTTCAACGCAAGGCGGTCGATTCGGAACAAAATGAGATGCTGAGAACAATGAAGCAGCAGATCGAACGCATCTCTATAATATTAAAACGCATGCTCAGTTTGTCCAGGCCTGCGACGAGTGAATACCGCTGGGCAGATGTTAATACACTAATAGAAAATACAGTTTCGTTAGTGCAATTTGATCGAAGAGCAAAGTCGGTTGAAATCAAAAATGAAGTGAATAACGATTTGCCGATGGTATGGTTAAACCCGCTTCATTTTGAGCAGGTGCTGTTGAATATCTTTCTAAATGGGCTTGATGCAATGGCCGCCCAAGAAGATCAGCCTCATCAATTGAAAATTACAAGAAATCTTGAAGACCGTTTCATTGTAATTTGTGTTCGCGATGATGGCATCGGGATGGAGCCGGAAATCTGCAGGCGGGCGTTTGAGTCCTTTTTTACAACAAAGGATCTGGGGAAGGGAACCGGGTTGGGCCTTTTTATCAGCTATAACCTCGTTTCAGAGTTGGACGGAAGCATCGAGTTGGATTCGGAACCCGGCAAGGGCACAACGGTAACGATAAAGATTCCAGTCCGTCCGAAAAATGACTTGATATCAGGGGATCCGGTCGGCGAAGAATTAAGGCAGGAGTCCTAAAGTGTATGCCAGAAAGAATAGAGGTCGATTGTGAAGACACGAATTTTATTAGCAGATGACGAGCAGACATTTCGCTTGACATTTACCAAGGTCCTTCATGAAGAGGGGTTTGATGTCGACGATTTTGACAATGGGCTAGATGCAATCGATGCGATTAAAAAAAACGCATACGACATTGCCATTCTGGATATCCAGATGCCGGGTGCCGATGGCATTAAGGTCCTCAAAGAAATCGTGAAAGTCAGTCCCAATACGCGTGTGATCATGATTACGGCCTATGGGACAGTTGAAATGGCCGTAGAGGCGATCAAGTTCGGGGCCAGTGAATATGTCATGAAGCCGGTTATTTTTGATGATGTCCTGTTAAAAATAAAACAGCAGGCTCGTTACAGGCGTCTTCAGGAGGAAAATATTCAGCTGAAAAGTGATTTGGGGAGCATCTTCAGTATCGATCAGATTATTGGTGATTCGCCTGCAATGGCCCGCGTCTTTGAGACGATTTACAAAGTGGCGAACACGAAAAGCAATATTTTGATTACCGGTGAGAGCGGAACAGGAAAAGAAATGGTCGCTCACGCGATCCATTCTCTCAGTGAAGGGTTCCCCGGGCGTTTTGTTGCCGTTAACTGTAGCGCGATCCCAGAAGGACTGATCGAAAGTGAGCTGTTCGGACACAAAAAAGGGAGTTTTACATCGGCCGTTGAAGACAAAAAAGGGCTCTTCGAGGCTGCCCAGGAGGGCACTCTGTTCCTCGACGAGATTGGTTATATGCCGCTGAGTTGTCAGGTGAAATTATTACGTGCAGTGGAAGAACGGCGTATCACTCCGGTTGGGTCGACTGAATCGATTCCCATCGAACTCCGGATCGTTGCCGCAACAAATAAGATATTGCTGAATGAGATTTCTACAGGACATTTTCGTGAAGACTTGTATTACCGGCTCAATGTTGTGGGCGTTCACCTGCCCCCCCTACGAGAAAGAAGAGAGGATATTCCAAAGCTTGTTGAGCACTTTGTGGCCAAGTACAATAGCCAGATGGGAAAGAACTGTGCGTCCGTGTCGGAGCGGGCTATGAATGTGCTGATGAATTATGAATGGAAAGGCAATATCCGGGAACTTCAAAATGTGATCGAAAGAGCGATTATTTTTGCTGAGGATGAGACCGTTAATGTTTCTGATATCGGTTTGGTTTCGGTTTCAAGTGATTCAATTGATAGTCAGGAACGGGGCTTGCAAGATGCATTGCGTTGTTTTGAGAAAGAATACATTCTCAGGGTACTCAAAAAACACAAAGGGGATAAAGCCCTCGCAGCCGGCGATTTGGGGATTGGAGTATCGACGCTGTATCGGAAGATCTCTGAGTTGGAAATGAATTCAGATATTGAAAGGTTAGGTGCTTCATGAAATTAAAGCGGACCAATGCTTACGCGCTTCATGCTTTGATGTATATGGTCAGACACATGACCCAGTTGCCCGTGACCGTACAAGCGGTTTCGAAAGCTGAGGGGATTCCGTATCGGCAACTGGTGAATTTATTTCATTTGCTCACTGATGCCGGGATGGTTAAAAATAACGGCTCCGAACAGGCCGGCTATGTGTTTGCCAAACCGCCTTCAGACATTTCCTTACTGGATGTGATTGAACGTGTCGAAGGCGAGCCGGTTTTCGAAGAATGTTTTCTGAAGCATTGTGATTGTGCAGGCACCTCAGACAACTGTGATATCTATGCTGCCTGGAAAAAGGCGACCCAGTCTCTCTCGAAAAAGCTGTCAGAAACCACCATCGAACAAGCCGCTTGGGGCCACCCCGAACATTATTTCCAAGAATGCTGCTTGAACGCTGAGGACTCAAAAAAAAATTAGCTCCTGAGATTCGACCGCAGATTAGAGCCTCAGTTTTTCGATCGCTCCCAGTGTTTGTTCAATGTGCCGTTGTGTATGCGTGGTTGATATAAAATTGGCTTCAAATTGGGAGGGGGGCAGATAGATTCCCATCTCCAGCATCTGTCGGAAGTATTTCCCATAGCGTTTGGTGTCAGATTTTGCGGCCGACTCATAACCGGTTACATCCGTATCCGTGAAGAACAGCGTGAACATTGAACCTAGCCGGTTGATCCTGTGGGCAACTCCTTTAGCGTTGAGTCTTTCCGAAATGCCATCACAGAGAGTACCGGTGAGTTTGTCAAGCTGGCGGTAGGGTTTTGAAGTTTTAAGTTGTTTTAAGGTCGCGATCCCCGCAGCGACGCAGACGGGATTGCCAGAAAGCGTTCCGGCCTGATAGATGGTTCCTTCCGGAGAAAGCTTATTCATGATAGAAGCCTTGCCCCCGACAGCCCCGATAGGGAATCCACCCCCAATGATTTTGCCCAGCGTGGTAAGATCTGGCTTGATCTTATACAGCGTCTGAGCGCCTCCATAGGCCACTCGAAAGCCGCTGATGACTTCATCGAAGATCAGGAGGCTCTTATTTGTTGTGCAAAGGCTTCTGATTTTCTTAAGGAAGGAGGGGTGGGGCGGGACAGTTCCCATGTTGCCCGCGACCGGTTCGACGATCACTGCGGCGATCTGCCCGGCATATTTCTTAAACAATTGTTGGACGGCTTGGGCATCATTATAAGGAGCCAGTAGGGTATTTTTTGCAAAATCGTTGGGAACGCCCGGGCTGGACGGCGCACCCAGTGTCATAAGCCCTGATCCGGCGCTGACCAGCATATGGTCCACATGTCCGTGATAGCATCCGACGAATTTGATGACCTTATCCCTGCCGGTGGCCCCGCGAGCCAGACGGATCGCCGTCATCACAGCTTCCGTGCCAGAACTGACCAGTCGCACCTTGTCAATAGAGTCAAAGGCCGACACGACTCTTTCTGCCAACTGTGTTTCAAGGCCTGTCGGAATGCCATAGCTGGTGCCGCGCGACATCGCCGTCTTAACGTCTGCAAGAACATCTTTGTTGGCGTGCCCAAGGATCATTGGTCCCCACGAAAGACAGTAGTCGATATACCGGTTTCCGTCTTCATCGTATAGAAAAGGCCCCTTTGCTTTCTGGATAAAGATCGGCTTGGCATCCACGCTTTTAAACGCACGGACCGGGCTATTAACCCCGCCAGGAATTACTTTTTGGGCTTTCTTGAAAAGCTGTGCACTCTTACGATTTTGCATAAAGAACTCCAATACGGCTTTGATCTAACAGGGATCTTTTTTCAGGATTTTTGCATCGATACCATGTTGTTTAGCAACGGCTTGTGTTGGACCGCCCAGGCAGTATGCTTTGATAGGCTCTGGAACGCGGCCGAATTTTTTTACAAAGGCTCGAATCGTCGAGCCACTGGTAAAAATGATTTGATCGATATAATCAAGGTCGACATCGTCAATCTCTATTTCGACTGTTTTATAGACAGGGAATTTATTAATAGCAGCACCCCGATCGGCCAAGCCGTCCGGCAATTCAGTCGAACTAACCTCGGCCTGAGGCAGAAGGATCGAAAGATGAGAGACGTCGATCTCGCTGAACGCCTCCAGCAGTCCTTTGCTGGACTCAACCTTTGCGCACAGATCTGCTTGAATGCCAAATTCCAGCAGTCGCTT
>CALKKA010000009.1 GCA_937995495.1 uncultured Phycisphaerae bacterium | reverse complement strand
CGGCGATACTCGGGCAGCACTCCGAGACCAGCTTCCTTGAGAACCAGATCGCTGAACAGCAGGGCATGGTTGGCGATGATGATGTCGGCGGTTTCCAGTTTTCGGCGTGCTTTCCAGTAGAAGCATTTTGAATAATAGCGGCACTTTCGCCCCTGGCAATTGCCGTGTTCACTTTGGACCTCCTGCCAGGTCTCTCTGGGCGGCACAACTTCCAGTTCACTCAGTGAGCCGCTTGTCGTTCCTTCGGCCCACTCGGCGATCCGACCCAGCGCGCGGGCATCCTCATCGAACAGGGTTGCCTTGCGTTTGATCGCATAATCCAATCGCCGGCTGCACAAATAATGACTGCGGCCTTTGGCCAGTCGGGCTGAAAATCCGTCGGGAATGATATCAGTCAAAAAAGGGATGTCTTTTTCGATCAACTGCTGCTGAAGATTGATGGTGTGAGTGCTGATGAGTACTTTGCCGTTTTTTGCAAGAGCCTGGTCGATGGCTCCGGCCAGATAGGCGAAACTTTTGCCTACGCCGGTTCCCGCCTCTACCGTAAGATGAAATCCCTCCCGCATTGCCTCCTGCACACGCCGAGCCATGGCAAGTTGCTCGGGGCGCGACTCAAAATTCGGCCACCGCTCAGCGACCAAACCCTCAGGGCCCAATAAAGCATCGGAGTCCAGTCCGTACTGTCGTGCAAATGATATCACCGGCGATCCTTCATCGGCTATTCGAGTCCCCCCTGAGGATCGATGATATTCTTAAGCAGTCGAACCGCCGGTTCATCCGGCATCGCTTCCTTGGCCTTGCGAATATGATTGACGGCGGGAGTGGCTTTGTTGTCCTGATAGGAAATGTATGCCAAAAGGAATGCTAACTCGCCGGACCGGCTTCGCTCCTGCCATGTGGTGGCCTCAAGGACCCGGCTTTCAAAAACATCCCGGTTACCGATAAATTCGTCCAGATTGTATTTCTTTGTGGCTGCTTTCGGATTTAGCTCAAACGCGCGCCCCAAATAATAAGCGCTGCTCATATATTCTCCGGCAGCAAACAGCGAAAATGATTGTCCCAGATACCCCCGTGCGTCTTTGGGTTTCCAAATAATAGCCAGAGCGTAGGTGTCGGCGGCTTTGTAAAATTGTCCATTCCGAATAAACTCTTCAGCCGCGTTCATAAAACCGTCAAATTTTTCGTCGGCTAAGGATGCAAATGTTTCGTGTTCGCCCAGTACCTCGCGGCCCTTTATGGCAAGCGCTTCAATATCCTCCTTTTGAACAGGGGCTCTTTGGGGACGGGTGCGATCGAACAGTTTGGTTTCGTCCCGTGTTTCGGTTTCGGTGGCTTCATCAGATTCCGGTTCCAGTTCCTGCTCGTCGTCGATCTCTTGACTTTCTTTCAAGAGTTTGGTCAGGGCATCTTCTTCGAGGGCCGGGGTTTCCTCGTCCTCTTGATTCTGCTCCATCTGCTCCAAGCTTAGGGTCTCATCAAAGAAGCCTTTTATATCCTCCGATCCTTCCGTCTCTTTTTCTGCATCTTGTCGCAGTTGTTCCCGGCGAGTCAGAATCTGTTCCAAATCCATATTGTTAGCCGACAGAGGTCGCTGGTACTCTGGTGACATAATCGTTCGTGCCGGAGTCGGCATGATATACGGATTGGTTCCGCGACCCTGTCCCGTCAGTTGCGGATTGGACAGTCCGGTACTGCCGTCGGACCGCCGCATCGACGAAACAGTACGGCGAGGATCATAATAGGTGTTTATCTGTCCAGGGTTGCGGTCATTAACAATTGGATCACTTGACCGCCGAATAAAATTATTGACGGATCTGGAACCACGGGAATTTGAGTAGGCACCGCTGTAATAGCTTGATCCATATGGAACCACGCCGCGAAAATGTTTGCCACCCCCCACATTACCCGTTACGATGTCATTACCACTTTTTCCATAAGGGTTCCCCCGGGTGATATACCGCTGCTGTTGGCCGGATTGAGTCGGCGCATTACGTGCCTTAAACGGGCTGCCAACATTTGGATTTTCGATGGCCCCGCAAAGCGCTGGCATAAAAAGAATCCCGATAATGCTAAAAATTATTTTTATACGCATTGTGGCATCTCACTTTTCTTTTTGGTATCGGGGTTTTTCGGCCCAATTTAATTTTCCGGCCAGCGTGTCCCACTGTGTCCGCAACGGGTTGTTAACCACCAAAAACTGCCCCGCGTGTTTTTGGATCTTAATGACATCACCCACTTTCAATTTATGAGTGACCTGGCCATCCAACAGCAGCGTGGTCTGTTCATTCATCCGCACACATTCAATTTGTAATCGATTGTCGGCCTTGATAACGATCGGCCGAAAACTGAGCGAATGCGGACACAGCGGCGCAATCACCATCGCCGACAGATTTGCCGATAAGATCGGTCCGCCCGCCGACAGGTTATACGCCGTAGAGCCGGTAGGCGTTGAAACGATCATCCCATCGCTGATGCATACGGCCAGCTTTTGTCCCTGAACCGCCAGTTTCATTTCGATCATATTGAACGGAGAACCGGCGGTAATCACTGCATCATTAACAGCGGTGGATTCAAAAATTTGCTTGCCACCTCGCTGTACATTGCAGTGCATCACCATCCGCTTTTCAATCATAACATCGCCAGATATGATACGCTCGAACTGCCGAGAGAGTTCTTCGATACTAAACTCGGCCAGAAACCCCAACTTCCCGACATTGACCCCGATGACCGGAACCTCAGTCTCGCATAATTGGCGTGCAGCCCCCAAAATCGTTCCATCCCCGCCAAAAACCACCGCATAATCGGCCTTACGCAGTTCATCGACCGAACACACAGACTCCAGGCAGTTCGAAAGGATTTCAATCTTGTCAGAGGCAAAGCCGACAAACTGCTCCAATGCCTCAGCGGCGTGGGGTCGCTTAGGATCACCAAACAGGATAACTTTCGGTTTTTTCATAGTCTCAAGTGTCAAGCTTTAAGAGACTTATCGGCTTTTTGGGCGCCGAATTTAAGCGTTTTAACAGTTTCTGCTATCTGCTCAGCACCGACACGCATCCATCCAAGCTGCTTGGCGCGTGCGGCGGCAGGGATAAAAGCGTCCGGAGCGCCCAGTAAAACCGCCTTCCCGATACTATTACGCAGCATTTCATCCTGTGATTGTTCAGCAATCTGAAGTGCATGCTCAATGACCGCTGAGCCAAACCCGCAGGCAGTGCTGTTGTCCTCAGCGAGCAGAACCGTTTTGCCCTGCCGGAACAGTTCGATAATGTCCTCATCGAGTGGCTTGACAAAGCGGGCATTGACAACGGTGACCGCGATCCCGTCTTTTTCGAGTTCCTCGGCCGCAGCCATCGCTTCTTTCAAAATCGGTCCGACAGTTATGACTGCAAACTCAGAATTCCCGCTTCGTAAACGAACGGACTTTCCAGGCTGGACCGGAATGTTGTTTTCAGGAATAGCCGGCACGGCATCTTTGGGATAACGGATCGCAAACGGCTTGTCACCGCGGGTCGCCAGTTCAAGTGCTGCTTTGAGTTCGTACTCATCGGCGGGTGCCGCAACGGTCAAATTCGGCAGCATCCTCAGATACCCCAAATCATAAAAGCCGTGGTGGGTCGGTCCATCATTGCCAACAGCTCCGGCCCGGTCGATACAGAAAGTCACCGGCAGATTTTGCAGGGAAATCTCTTGGAAGATCTGGTCGATGCCGCGCTGCAGGAAAGTTGAATAGATGCATACGACCGGCCTCAGTCCTTGTTTGGCAAGTCCTGCTGCCATATCGATTGCCACGCTCTCAGCGATACCCACATCATAATAACGGTCCGGAAATTTTTCGCGGAACTTCCCCAGTCCCGTTCCATCCGGCATCGCCGCGGTGATAGCCACAACCCGCTCGTCAGTTTCGCCAACCGCGGTGATGGCATCACCGAATGCGGAGGTGAAACTGCGTTTTGCGGCGGTGGCTTTCTCGCTAACACCATTAACCTCAAAGGGGCCCGTGCTGTGGTACTTGCAGGGATTATCATCGGCAGGATCGTACCCTTTGCCCTTGCGCGTATAGACATGCAGGATGGCCGGGGTGTCCAGATGCGAAAGGGCTTCAAACAGTTCGATCATGGAGCCGATGTCATGTCCGTCCACGGGGCCGAAGTAGGGAATGTTCATACTCTCAAAGAGTCGGCTTGGCGTGTTGGCCATCCGCAAGGTGCGTTTGAAGTTCTCGACCGCCTCTTCCATTCGCTTGCCGACCAACGGCAGATGCTCCAGAATGCGGTTGGTAGTTTTGCGAAAGTCCTCATAAGTGTGGCTGAGTCTTACCTTGGACAGGAACTTGGCCATCGCGCCTTGAGTCACATCAATGGCCATTGAATTGTCATTTAGTACGATCAGCAATTGCCGCTTAGCCAGGCACAGATTGTTCAGTGCCTCGAAGGAAAGCCCATTGACGATGCTGGCGTCACCGACCAATGCGACGATCTTTTCATCAGTCTTTCGGTGCTGTGCACCCAGTGCCATCCCCAGAGCCGTCGAGATCGAAGTGCCTGCATGGCCGACGCTGAAGAGATCGTATTCGCTTTCGGCAGGGCAGGGAAAGCCGCTGAGACCATCTTCCTGCCGCAGTTTGTTAAAGTCATCGCGGCGTCCAGTCAAGACCTTATGCGCATAACATTGATGCCCCACATCCCACAGCAGGCGATCTTTGGTAAAGTCGAACGCCCGGTGCAATGCAATGGTCATTTCCACCACGCCCAGATTGCTGGCCAGATGCCCGCCAGTTTGGCTGACTGAATGCGTGATAAACTCGCGCATTTCTTCCGCCAGTTGCGCCAGTTCTCCCACCGAAAGAGCATCAAGATCAGCCGGGCCGTTTATTTTTTCAAGTAATGGACTCATGACACCTCAAAACAAGATAATATTATTCCAGTAATCAAACCCAATATTCTAATTGTTTTGTTGACTGTTTTCAACTTAAGAACGTGAGAATGCAGGATGTACGAATGAATGCCAAAAAAAATACTAAAAAAACAAAATTATTGACAATATTTTGATTATTTCTGCGTCTAATCCATGAGAAGGCCCCGTAGCAAGCAAAAAAATGGGCCCGTGGGCCTCAGTAAACAGTTTCCGATTGTTAATTCTATATTTTGGACTATATTAAGATGGTATTGAAGGATTCAGTGAAAAAACACTTATTTAAGGAGATTTTTGTATGTCAATCGGCACATCCGAAAAAAGCGGCATCGCATGCTTACTGTTTCTGTTGCTACTCAGCCCTCTGGGGTTGCACCGTTTTTATGTGGGTAAGGTCGGCACCGGCATCCTGTTTCTACTAACCTTCGGCGGATTTGGCCTGTGGTGGTTGATCGACCTGATCATTCTGATCGTCGGTTCTTTCACAGACGCCGGTGGCAACTTTGTTAAACTAAGCAAATAAGTTTAACTTTTTTATGGGGCGGCATCATAGTTCTTGGGTGATGAGTTTTCCCTTGCTGGTGCCAAAGAAGATGCAGGTGATCAGGACCAATCCGGCGCCGGACAAAAAGAGGCCGCGGCGGATCGTTGGTTCGAGGATGCGAGCGAACCAGGTGGGGATCGGTTCGGCAGGGGGCGTGTTTTCGATCTGTTCCAAAAGCTTTTCAGTTTCGACCTGCAATGCCTGGTTTTGAACCTGGGGAAAAGCCGTGTCCGGGGCCTGCGGTTTGTGCCCGAAGGTCAGGGGAATGACCCGGTCGAGGATATTGGGTTCGGCCTCAATCCGACCGATCAAAGTCGCATATTGGTGGGTGAGCGAGAGAATCTTTTCGTTCTGCTGTTGTATCTGGGCCAGCGCTGCACGGCTTTGATAGTAATTCTTCAACTCTGGATCGGCCAGAATGCTCAGCACGATCGCACTGGCTCCAGCCAGGAAGAATGCACCAAATAAAATAAAACGGATTGTCAGGGCAAGCTTTTGCATAAAAAAAGGGCACAGATATATTGCATCTGTGCCCTGTATCGACTGTTGGTCGTTTAGTACTTGAAGATTTCTCCGCCATACTTGGCTGCATCGCCCAGTTCCTCATGGATCCGAAGAAGCTGGTTGTATTTGGCCACACGGTCAGAGCGGCAGGGGGCGCCGGTCTTGATCTGGCCTACGCCGGTGGCGACTGCCAGGTCGGCGATGGTGTTGTCTTCGGTCTCGCCCGAACGGTGGCTCATCACAGCGGTGTAGCCGTTGCGTTTGGCCAGGTCGATTGCTTCCAGGGTCTCGGTCAGCGTGCCGATCTGGTTGACCTTGATCAGGATTGAGTTGGCGCAGCCTTTTTTGATGCCGGTGGCCAGGCGTTCGGTGTTGGTCACAAACAGATCATCCCCGACGAGCTGACATTTGTCGCCAAGCTTTTTCTGCAGTTTCGCCCAGCCGGCCCAGTCATCTTCAGCCAGACCGTCTTCGATGCTGACGATGGGATACTTCTTGACCCAGTCGGCCCACAGGGCGATCATCTTATCGGAGGTGGTCTTCTTTTTGGGTGCGGATTTAAAAAATTTGTAGCTCTTGGAGGACTTCACCCACATCTCGGTCGTGGCCGGATCCAGTGCGATAGAGACATCTTTACCGGGCTTGTAGCCGGCTTTTTTGATGGCCGCAACCAGCAGTTCAACCGCGTCTTCGTTCTTGGCCAGTGACGGGGCAAAGCCGCCTTCGTCGCCGACTCCGGTCGACAGGCCTTTGCTCTTCAGCACGCCCTTGAGCGTGTGGTAGATCTCTGCACCCATCTGCAGGGCTTGGGGAAAGTCCTTGGCGCCGACGGGCATAATCATAAATTCCTGAAAGTCGACATTGCTGTCAGCGTGCGAGCCGCCGTTGAGGACATTCATCATCGGAACCGGCAG
>CALKKA010000008.1 GCA_937995495.1 uncultured Phycisphaerae bacterium | reverse complement strand
GCTTGGGTCAGAACCAGCACTGCAGCCGGTTCTACGGTTAAGATGACGTTCAAACAAACGGACGATTCAGGTACGACTTTTTCCAACGGCACTTCAGGGACTGCCGACAACACCGGCTGGACAGAGCTGTCCGGCAATTTTACACTGACTGTAGACGGCACACTCACCGAGTTGTTTGTGTATTTTGAAGGCCCTGATGCAGGGATAGACATCTATGTCGATGACGCTGTCGTATACGGCCCAAAGGTTGCTCTTCAGGCGAACGGCACCGTCAATGCCACCACTGCTCATCAGATGATCGAAGGATTCGGGGCCGCCGGAGCCTGGTACGATCCTCAGCTTGTCACCCTCGGTCAATCCCAGCCGGCGGTCTATGATGTTTTATTTGGTGACCTGGGACTCGATATCTATCGCTTGCGAAACAAGTATGACCAAGATGGTGATACTGATTATATGAGCAACTCCAGCACCATCATCACCAACGCAGAAGCATCTCTGGGCCGTCCACTTAAAATTCTGATGTCTGCCTGGTCGCCGCCGGCTTATTTGAAAAGTAACGGTGAAACCGGAAATGGCGGAACTCTGATCGGCGGCCCCAACAACTATGACTATACCGGACTTGCAACCTGGTGGGCTGACAGTATTACGGCATGGTCATCACAACCTTACGGAGTGGATGCCGATTATATCAGTATTCAAAACGAGCCTGACTGGACGGCCACTTGGGACACCTGTCTATATGACCCCACAGAAAACTCAACGAATGCTGGTTATGACCAGGCTTTTGAGGCCGTGTTTGATGAAATGGATACACGGTTTGGCGCATCGATGCCTAAAATGCTTGCCCCAGAAAACATTGGTTTTCAAGCAGGCTGGGTTGGCAATTACCGGCTTGACGATTATTTAAATGCAATTATTAACCATTCCCATGTTTATGCTTATGCACATCATTTGTATGGCGGGGGTAATGGACAAGACCCAGACTCGTACATCCCGGAAATGCAGGATGTCAATGCATCGTGGGGTTCAAAACCACTGTTTCAAACAGAATATCAAGATAGCATCGGTGCCTGGCCGGATGCTTTCAATATCGCACTGTTACTGCATAATTCGCTGACCGTCGAAGAAGTATCGGCGTATCTGTATTGGGATTTGTTCTGGGGCGTTGAAGGCAGGGGTATGGTGTCTATCACCGCCTCCTCTTACACCATCAACAATGTCTATTACGGTTTCAAGCAATACTCCGCTTTTGTCCACTCGGACTGGCAGCGAATAGACGCAACTGAAGATTCGGCAGATGTTCGAATGTCAGCCTATGTCAGCCCTGACAACAGCCAGATGAGCGTGGTCATTATCAATACCAGTTCCACCACTGATGCCGACCTGAGTCTTTCTTTTAACGGGTTTACGGTTTCTTCAGGTGATGTCTATCGGACAAGCCAGACCGAAGACTGTGCCTACATCGGCGGCTTTGACCCGAACAATCCTTTAACATTACCGTCAGAATCGGTCACCACCCTTTCACTGGTTGACATGACACCACCTGCCGCTCCGACGGGCCTGACAGCGACAGCGGGTAATGCGATGGTTTCCCTCAACTGGAATGACAATTCCGAGCCAGACCTGGCCGGCTACAACGTCTGGCGCTCCACGACCTCCGGCAGCGGGCACACCCGAATCAACGGAGCGCTTGTGACCAGTTCCGATTATACCGATAACACCGTGACCATTGGAACTCCTTATTACTACGTTGTCACCGCCGTGGACAGTTTATCCAATGAATCCGGCAATTCAAATGAAGATTCGGCAACACCCTACGACGGCAATCCTCCGCTACCGCCAACAGGATTGACAGCAACCGCCGGCTATGAAACAGTTTCGCTGCAATGGAACGACAATTCTGAAGGCGATCTGGCCGGCTACAACATCTATCGCTCGACCACATCGGGGACCGGGTACACAAAACTCAACGGCCCTCTTTTGGTGACGTCTGACTATACCGACAACGCGGTGGCCAACTATACAAGCTATTTTTATGTCGTTACCGCAGTGGATATTGACGCCAATGAATCCGGAAATTCGAACCAGGATTCAGCAACTCCCAACCATGGTATCGTGACACAACTGAACATGGAGGATTTTGAACTGGGCTTAGGGGCCTGGACCAACATCCCAGGTGAAGACACCCATGACTGGACCCGAAACTCAGGCGGAACACCCACCAACAATAGCGGCCCGGACGGGGGTGCTGGTGGCAGCACATGGTATGTATACCTTGAAACATCAAACCCTGGTGCAAACAATGAAGGTGATACGGCCATTCTGGAAAGCCCGGATATCGGGGGCATACTGGGACGCGTCCTGACCTTTGACTATCATATGTTCGGCAATGAGATGGGCACACTTTATGTCGATGTCTTTGACGGCACCTGGCATCCGGGCATCTGGTCTCTTAGCGGATCCCAGCAAACCAGCAGCAGCGATCCCTATCAAACCGCAAGGGTGGACCTGGCCGAGTACACCGGACCGATCCGGATTCGTCTTCGGGGGGTGGCGGTTGGTGGAATCCGAGGCGACATGGCGATCGATAACATTGAAGTCACCGGCATTTCGGTTTACGGAGACTTCGATTTCGATAATTTGGTGGATGCCAATGATCTTGCCGAGTTCATGAGCCACTGGCTTGAGACGGATTGTGTGAATCTGGACTTAAACGGTGACTGCCTGATTAATCTCGATGAATTTGCCGAAGTGGCGAAAAACTGGCTCTATCAATTCTGAGACAGGAGCCATCTTCTGGTAAAAAAAGAGCATTAAAAAGGGATGGTTGCCCATACCATCCCTTTTTCAACGTTCTTTATTCAGGTTTTGTGACGATGCTATTGACCCTGTCTGCTTGGTTTTAAATATAGCCATTCAGAAGATTTTCAAGCATTTCCTGTCGCCCGCTTTGGACCTCCGGTTCACCATTTTTCAGGGTGTATGCTTCAAGTTCCTTAAATCCAACCTGTTTCCTTTCAATCTTTCTGCCAAACGCTGTGTCCCATCCGGCGTAGCGTTTTTGGATTGCCCTCTCAAACTTTTTGCCCTTGAGCATTTTGGCTGCATTTTTCAGCCCCCTGGCAAATGCATCCATGGCACCAATATGAGCATAGAACAAGTCTTCCGGATCGATGGATTGACGCCGCACCTTGACATCAAAGTTCAGGCCACCTGTTGTGAAACCACCCCCTTTAAGGATGATATACATCGCGAGTGTTGTATCGTAGATGTCGGTCGGGAACTGGTCTGTATCCCAACCGAGGAATAAATCCCCCCGGTTGGCGTCCACCGAACCGAGGATGCCGTTATCCACACAAAACTGCAACTCATGCTGGAAAGAATGCCCCGCCAGCGTGGCATGGTTGGCCTCAATGTTCAGTTTAAAATCATCCAGCAGATCATATTTCTGCAGAAACGCAAAGCAATTGCCGGCATCGGAGTCATATTGGTGCTTTGTGGGCTCCTTGGGTTTGGGTTCGATGTAAAACTGGCCTTTGAAGCGGATTTTCTTTTTGTAATCCACCGCCATGTGCAGCAGCGCTGCCAGATGATCCAATTCACGTCCCATATCGGTATTCAGCAGTGTTTCATACCCCTCACGGCCGCCCCAGAAGACATACCCCTGACCGCCGAGTTCCTTGGTGACCTCCATCGCCTTTTTGATCTGGCTGGCGGCATAGGCGAAGACCTGCGGCGACGGATTCGTGCCGGCTCCAGCCAGAAAGCGGCGATGGCTAAAGGCATTGGTCGTACCCCAGAGCAGATTCACGCCGCTGTCTTTTTGGAGTTGTTTGGCCATTTTGACGATCTTGTCCAGACGCTTATTGGTTTCTGCCAGAGTATCCGCTTCCGGAGCGATATCGCGGTCATGAAAACACCAGAAATTAACGCCGAGTTTGGTGAAAAACTCAAATGCCGCATGTAATGTGTCCTCGGCGACCTGCATGGGGTCGTTTGAGGCATTATAATTGCGGATGATCGTGCCCGGACCGAAGGGATCAGACCCCAAGCCCTTGAATGTATGCCAGTAGCAAACCCCAAACCGCAAATGCTCTGCCATGGTCTTACCCATGATCTTCTGATTGGCTTTGTAGTGTTTGAATGCCAATGGATTTTTAGAGTCCGGACCTTCGAATTTGATATTTTTGATTTTTGGGAAAAATTTATTCATTGTATCGCTCTCCATTTATAATTGTTGGTTCAGTCTTTCAAGCCACGTCTCGTAGGCTTGCTGATAGTTCGACATCTGGTCGGCCAACGGTTCCGTCGTGTGGATACATTTTAAACCGGCAAAGGCCTCCTGCGGGTCTTTATAGATCCCAGCCCCAATCCCAGCGCCTCTGGCGGCGCCTGCGGAACCGTCCGTATTGTACAGTTCAACAACCGATTCGGTCACTGTGGCAAATGCCTTTCGGAACAAGGGGCTCAGGAACATATTGGCGTTGCCGGCGCGAACGGTTTTGACCTGGACACCCAATTGACGCATGATCTGCAGACCGTAGTTCAACGCAAAGACGATGCCCTCCTGTCCCGCCCGCAGCAGATGGTGTTTACCGTGGGTATTGAAATTCAGCCCATGGACCGATGCGTAAATATCTCTGTTCTCAAGCGTTCGTTCAGCTCCATTACCAAAAGGCAGGATACACAGGCCGTCACTGCCGACGGGAGCCTCTGAGGCCAGTTCGTTGATCTGTGGATATTCCAGCCCGTTGGCCACGGTGTGTTTGAGCCAACGATTGAGGATCCCTGTGCCATTGATGCACAGCAGAACTCCAAGCCTTGGGTCTTCTTGTTTATAATTGACGTGGGCAAATGTGTTCACCCTGGACAGGCGGTCATAGTCAGGTTTGTCGCCAATACCATATACTACACCTGAAGTGCCGGCGGTGGCGGCAACTTCACCGGGATTCAGAACATTGAGCGACAAAGCATTGTTGGGCTGGTCACCGGCTCGGTAGGAAATGAATGTTCCTGATTTAAGTCCGAGTTCGGCAGCCGCTTGTTTCGTTAATTCTCCCTGAACCGAAAATGTCGGTAGAACTTTTGGCAACAGTTCTTTATCAATCCCGTAATAATCCATGACGATATTGGCCTGTTTCTGCTGTTTAAAATCCCACAAAATTCCTTCGGACAAACCGGAGACCGTCGTACAGATCGTATCGGTCAGTTTCATTGCAATGTAATCACCCGGCAGCATGGCTTTATCAATTTTAGAATAAACCGACGGCTCGTTTTTCTGAACCCATTTAAGCTTTGAAGCAGTGAAGTTGCCGGGGGAATTAAGAAGGTGCTTTAAACAGGTCTCCTGACCGATGTCTTCAAATGCCAATCGTCCGATCTCCACCGCCCTGCTGTCACACCAGATGATAGAAGGCCTTAGGACCTCCTTATGAGCATCGAGCAAGACCAATCCATGCATCTGATAAGAGATGCCGATCGCTTTGATATCGGTGGGCCTGACATTTGATTCATACAGAACTTTTTGTGTCGCAATTTTGAGATTCTCCCACCAGTCCTCAGGATTCTGTTCTGCCCAACCGGCTTGTAGAGCGATAATCGACATCTCTTTTTCAGGTGAGATCGCTGAAGCGACCACCGTACCGCTTTGTGTATCCAGCAAAGTCGCCTTAATAGATGACGTTCCGCAATCATATCCTAATAAATACATCTTTGGCCTCCGCGATTTTCCCTGATTGTATCGCTAAAGTCCCTTGAACAAAATACCATTTTGTGTTAAAATATAACCAGTTTGTGCACAATGATTCTCATGAAAAAAGTACTGATAATCGTCGACACCTCCCGGTTAACCGGGAGAGATTTGCTCAGCGGAGCAGAAAAATATATCTCCACGTTCGCACATTGGGAGGTATATACGTTAGACCCTAACTATTTATCAGACGATTTTTCAAAGGAAGTGCAGCGGATGGACCTTGGGAAATTTGACGGTTTTTTTGTCTGCTATACAAAAAATATATCTTCGATCCTAAAAACAAAAAAACCAAAAATTATCCATTGCACCCCCAAAGAAATGCTCGCTGGCACAAGCCTGATCGTAACCCATTCTTCGAAAATAGGCGCGGTCGCAGCGGACTACTTTATTTCACTGGGCTTTAAGAATTTTGCCTATTGCGGGTTTAAAGATATCATCTGGTCGGACCAGCGATGCAAGAGTTATCAGGAAATGCTCCACCGAAGTGGGTTTGAGGATGTCAAAATTTTTATTGATACCCCCAGAAGCACCAAAGACACCGGTCAGAAAAAATTAACAACGTGGCTCAAGAAACTACCCAAGCCCATTTGTATTTTTGCCTGTAATGATGACCGGGCCATTTACATACTGGAAGCGTGCAAAAGCAGTCATATCAATGTTCCCGAGGAGGTTGCCGTTCTGGGTGTGGACAATGACGAACTGGTCTGTAACCTTTCATCGCCCCCCCTGTCAAGTATCGCACTGGATTTCAAGAAAACCGGTTTTCTGGCGGCCAAATACCTTGACCAATTGATGAACCAAAAGATAAAAGACACGATTCTTGAGGTTGACCCGGTTGAAATCATCACACGAAAATCCACCGATATTTTCGCCGTCGACGATGAGGAGCTTGTTGCGGCGATGGTTTTCATCAGAAATAATTATCATAAGCCCATTCAACTATCAGATGTTGTAGAAGCCACCTCTATTTCACGAAGAGAATTGCACGATCGCTTTAAGGCCGAATTCAATAAAACGATTAAAAATGAAATTGAACGCTTTCGAATTGATCATATCAAGCGAAAACTGATCCACAGCCGAGAACCCGTTTATAAAATTGCCAATACACTGGAATTCACGGATCCTGAGCATTTTTCACGATACTTTAAAAATCTAACAGGCATGACCCCCTCAGAATTCAGGCAAGGTCGCAATAGTTTATAACATTCAATGTTATAAACTAAAAGTCCTGCTGGCTTTTAGGCGATCGGCGGCATTTCAGTCGATTTCGCCGGTTACACTTTCCTCTTTGAATATCTCGGGCAATGATTTCTAAATGATCCCGTGCGTGGGCAAGGAATCTCTTATCGCATTCACAGCAGGTCTGAGAATGCATTGTTCAGGATTTGACTCGACAGGCACAAGAAAAACCGTTAAAATGGTTTTGGATATCCTCAGAGAAGAGGCCCAGATCGAAGAACGCTAGACTGTCTCAACCCTGTTTAAGGCGGAAAACGAAGTCATCGGCGACCTATGAACCATTCGTGCAAAATTCGATTTTCTATAGGGGTCATTACCCTTGGCATTCTGAGTCTTACTGTGTCAAACCCAGCTTTTTCAAAAAAGATGGACTCCATCCCATTGAATCATCTGGGCTCTTCACAATGCCGGTCTTGTCATGAAGAGTTTTATGAATTGTGGGCGTCATCACATCATGGACTGGCAATGCAACCCTACACCCCCGAATTTGCCGGCAAAAACCTGAAGGCTCAGACTGAAAGCATCGTTATCGGCAAGACGTCCTATCGCGCGGTCATTACAGAAAAACCCGCTTATGTCCTGGAAAAATCCCCTGACGGGGAAACGCGGTATCCAATGATTCATGTGCTTGGAGGCAAAAATATTTATTACTTCTTAACGGCACTTGAAAAGGGACATTTACAGGTGCTGCCAGTGTCGTTTGATATCAATAGAAAGCAATGGTTTGACACGGCAGCCAGTTCTGTTCGGCATTTCCCGAATCGGCCGGATGAAGCCCTCCACTGGAAGAACCGTGCCTATACTTTCAATACCTCCTGTTACGGTTGTCACGTCAGTCAGCTCGTTAGAAATTATGACATAGAAACTGATTCCTATCATACAGAATGGAAAGAGCCTGGGATTAACTGTGAAACCTGTCACGGCTCAGCCGAAGACCATGTGAAGACCTCCCTGGAGGCAGCGGCGGCAGGTGAAGAAGTAAAAGAAACAAAACTCAAGACGGTCACTCAAAGCCGTGGCTTTACCGCCCATCAGGTCAACACCGCCTGCTCGGTTTGTCATGCCAAGATGGTTGCCCTAACACCCGAATTTGAGCCAGGCGAAGATTTTTTTCAGCATTATGACTTGGTGACCTTGGAACACCTGGACTTTTATCCCGATGGACGTGATTTAGGAGAAAACTACACCTATACAGCTTGGAAAATGAGTCCCTGTGTCAAAGCCGACCAACTGGACTGTTTATACTGCCATACCTCCAGTGGCCGATACCGCTTTAAGGGTGATAAAGCAAATGATGCGTGTGTGCCCTGTCATGAAGATAAAGGACAAGACCTGCCCCTGCATTCCCATCACACTCCTGAAACAGGTGTCACAGAATGTGTTCAGTGCCATATGCCCAAAACCGAGTTCGGCCGAATGATTCGCAGCGACCATTCGATGCGTCCTCCCATGCCATCAGCGACCCTCAAATACAAATCGCCCAATGCCTGTAACCTCTGCCATAAAGACCGGGAGGCCGCATGGGCTGACCAGCAGGTTCGCCAATGGCATAAAGATGACTACCAAGAGGAAACGCTTGAAATTGCCAGTTGGGTCGATGATGCCAGAGAGAATCGCTGGGGTCAATTGGATGATATCCTGACATATTTGCAGTCAAAAGATCGTGATGAAATCTTTGCTAATTCGCTGGTCAGGCTGTTGCGGGATTGTCCCGACGAGAAAAAATGGCCGGTCATGATAAAACGGCTCCAAAATGACCCTTCGCCCTTGATTCGAAGCAGTGCAGCCGACGGATTACAGGGATATCTCAATGAACAAAGCCTGGTACCCCTGCTAAAGGCCACGCAGGATCCCTACCGCCTGGTTCGCATGCGGGCTGCGGCGACCTTGGCGTCTGTGCCAGTCGAGCAGGTCCCCTCAACCTATCGCCAGTCCTTCGTAAAGTCTGTAGATGACTATAAAGCTTGTTTGATGGCCAGACCGGATGATGCCTTGGCACATTATAACCTTGGCAACCTTTATCAAAGCCAGGGTCTTCATGAAAAAGCCATCGACTCTTTTAAGATCAGTTGGAAACTGCGGGAGGATTTCACCCCGGCATACGTCAATGCATCCATGGCGTATAATGCACAAGGTAAAAATGGACAAGCGGTTCAGTGCTTAAAGAATGCAATCAAATATGACTCAAAAAGCGCCGCCGCTCATTTGAACCTGGCCCTTCTTTATGGTGAAATGGGGCAGTATGCCAATGCAGAGAAAGAATTTCAAAAAACTTTTGAACTGGATCCTCACTCGGCAGTGGCAGCTTATAACCTTGGAGTCCTGCTGGGCCCGAAAAATACAGACGCGGCGATCGGATGGATTCAAAAAGCATATGGATTGAATCCATCCAATTCAAAATATGCCTATACGTTAGCCTATTATTACGCCCAACAGGACCGCATGCAAGATGTCGTTGAAATCTTACAACCTCTTGCCGACAGCAAAATCGATGATTCGAGGGTCTATATCATGCTGGTTAAGGCGTATATAGAAATGGGCCAGATTCAAAGGGCCATTGAAGTTTGTGAAAATGCCGTTGAAGTATTTCGGCGCGATGAGCAAACACGCTCTGTCTTTCAAAGTTATATCCAGCAGTTGACAGGACGCTAAATCTCAAGCAGCCCACAGATCCCGGTTTGAATAATGTGAAAATTATGCGGTAAAATCAGATTCTTTTCTGAGGAATTATAGATCCCCTGACAACCATTCTAATGCCATGACCCTGTAGTCACGCAGGTCAACAATTCCATCTTTTTGAATATCTCCCAGCAGGCCAACGCCACTTCCAAGCCAATCAGTCGTCAGCAATGCCAGGTCCTGCAGGTCCACTGGCATGATATCGTTCAAGTTTGCCAGCGTTCGATGACTCACTTCGATCCCGTTTATGTTGTCAGAATGCCACAAACCCGCCCCGTAATTGATCTTGCCAGAACTAAAAGCCGCGGTTGCAGGTGCTGTTTGAAATCCGCCGGTATTATTTCCACCGGTCATACCGAAACCGGATTGGTCACCGTTAACAAAATCATTGTCAAGAATGGTGATTGTCGAAGAAGCAACGGGTATCCTGTCGATATACAGCTGGACCATATCCTCGCTTCCGTCTCCGCCGGCATGATCGATATCGACCGTCACCGTTACTTCCATCATCCCAGCAGTAATGAGCTCGGCAGGCAACGTGTAGGTAGCTGCCGTGCGTGTTGTCCAGTCGCCGCAGATCGTCAGGGTCAGTTCATTACCCGGCCCGTACACCAAGCTGATGCCTTCTTGTCCACCCCCGCCGCCAATGTCAAATACGGTTTGTACATCATTGGAAATCGAATCGTCAAAGTCATCAAAATCCACCAACAGGCTGAACTGGGCATCCGAAGTATCTTTGCCGGTACCGTTGAGCACGGAACTGCCAAATTCTTCCTGAGTGAATGACAGAGCCATTGAACCGGGATCGACCGTCGCCTGTGCACTGGTGGATTTCAGTACCTCGGCACCATTGGACTCGCCGTCCGCCCGCATTGAATGGGAAAGCTGCTGGACCAGAATCGCATAGTCCGGATCCGGCGCAAGATTCTCGGTCTCATAGGGATCAAATTTATAATCGTAAAGCTCATGTCCAAGAAACGCACCTGTGTTTTTGTTCATCCACTCAACATACCTGTATCGTTCCGTCCTGTATGCATAACCATAGTTAAAGGTGCCATAGTGACTGGTCGCTCCAAACCGCACAGAGTCATTAGGATCCTGCAAAACCGGGGCCAGACTTTTGCCTCTCAGGGGTCTGCCCGTCAGTACCGTATTGCTGAGGGGTTGGGTCGGAATAGAAAGGCCGGTCAGTTCGCACAGCGTTGGATACAGGTCCAAAAACGTTACAGGAGTCATCGTTCTTTTCCCCTGGGCTCCGAAATTGGGAACACTGATAATCAGCGGAGACCGCGTCGCCTGCTCCATATTGGTATGCTTTCCCCACTCATTGTGATCACCTAAATGAAACCCATGGTCACCCCAGAAAACGATAATCGTATCATCAGCGATACCCAGACTGTCCAGTTCATCCAACAACCGGCCCACCTGAGCATCGATGAAAGAGGTAGCTGCATAATAACCGTGAATCATCGCTTTCTGGTCGTCTTCCGGGATCGCCTGTGGAATGGAAATGGCCTTCCCGCTTTCATTTAGGTGTAAGAAGTAATTGTTCCTGAGCTCATAGATCGTATTGAAGGTATAACTAAGGCCATTGTGCGGTTCCCACTGGAAGGGATGAATTTCGAAGTCTTCCCGCACATAAAGATCAAAATAGTTTTGGGGTGCCAGAAAAGGCATGTGCGGCTTCTGGAATCCCACTCCCAGAAAAAATAGTTGACCGGTCGATTGGTATTTCGCAGCAAAAGAAGTCAGTTGTGCGATCCCTCGGTCGCAGATCGAGCCATCTTGAAAAGAAGTGTCCGGCGCATCCACACTTTCAGTAATCAGTTTGAGAAATGTGCCAGGATTACTTTCGCTTTCAGCGGTGGTCGGACTAATTCCGCCGCCGCCATTGTCATAGGGGATCGACCAGGACAGTACATCATCTTTCTGAGAGCCATTGAGGGTCTGGCCACATGGATTGGACGGGTTGATATCACCGACGGTGCGATTGTCATGAATCTTTCCGATGGCGGCAGTTTGATATCCGTTGTTTTTAAAATGCTGGGGCAAGGTAATCACATCCGGCAAAATATCCGGACAGCGAAGGGCACTAAAATTAGTGACTCCTGTTTCTTCGGGCATCAGACTGGTGGTCAGGCTCGCCCGGGAGGGGCCGCAATACGCCAATTGACAGTGGGCATTCAGAAAAACCACTCCGCTTTCGGCAAGTGAGTCGATATTGGGTGTGATGGCCACATCGTCATCGTAACAACCAAGGGTGGGCTTCAAATCGTCCACCGCAATGAAAAGCACATTGAGCGGCTGAGCTTGCACAACGCTGCATAAACTG
>CALKKA010000007.1 GCA_937995495.1 uncultured Phycisphaerae bacterium | reverse complement strand
AACGGCGTCAAGGTCATCATCGCGGCCGCGGGGATGGCGGCTCACCTGGCCGGTGCCATGGCGGCCCATTCGCAATTGCCGATCATCGGGGTGCCGATGCAGGCCAAAGAAGGCCCGTGTGGATTGGACGCGCTGCTCAGTACGGTGCAGATGCCTCCGGGGATGCCGGTCGGAACGATGGCCATTGGAAAAGCCGGCGCGAAGAACGCGGCGGTGTTCGCATTGCAGATCCTGGCTCTGAGCGACGAAACACTGGCGAAGACATTAGCCGATTTCCGTGCTGCTCAAACTGAAAAAGTGCTGAAGAAAGACGCTGAGTTAAACAGCTAAATCTATCCTTCCAGCTGAAAAACCTCCTCAACCTGCTTCCCGAAGGCGCGGGCGATTTTTATCGCCAGCGGCAAACTGGGTGCATAGCGGCCCTGCTCGGTGGCGATAATCGTCTGCCGCGTCACGCCGACTTTGTTCGCCAGCTGCTGCTGGGTCATCTCATTGGCGTTAAAGCGCAGCCGACGGATGTTATTACTGAGTTGGTCCGTAGGCATCATCTTCCTTTGCGCATTGATACAGGACTGTAAATGATTGGGCACACTGTGCTAGAAACAATCCCGCAAAGAGCATCATGGGCAGATAGACAATTCTGATCGATCCGGCTCCGCCAATCAGTAAAAACGCCGTGAATGATAAACACATCAAGATGATTGTAAAAACAAAGGAACTAATAGAATACGATTTTCGCAGAATCGACATTTCCCGTTCGTCGTATTTTTTCAACTCTTTCAGGTGTGCCAGATAGGCAAAGAACCCCGCCGGGACACCAACAATAAGAGCAATGAAAACGTATCTAAGCCCTTGTGTATTATGCTTAGCCATTGCCAACGTACAGGGAGTTGAAATCAACAGCATCGCCGACCCGAAGGCAACCAGTTCTGCCCACGCTTTTTTCTTCAATCGGTTCATGCTGCACCTCCTTTAAGTACTTGATCGTTGTTATCATCACTGACTCCGCCGCCATACTGCAGGATCACACTGACTGACCAGGAGATTCTCAATATTATGGCTGCTGAGAAGATTGCCCAGCCAAGGTACATGACATGAATGGTTCCGTTGCCGATCATCAGTAGTGGGATCAGACAGCTTAAGACGAATGCATACCAAAAAACCATAAAAGACATTTTCGTTGCTTGATTCATGATCTTTTCATCACGCTCATCGAACGCGATCTCACCGGCCTTCAGCGGAAAAAAGACTTTGTATAAGTGAACCATTGCAAAAAGCCCCAAAGGGATCAGGGCATTAAACTCTTTCCCCCGCCAATAGACCGCGATAATGGCGAGGGTCACTGCAGTAACAAGCGTCGCCGTAATAATCACGATCAATTGATACCAAGCATATTTTAAGACGCGATTCATGCGACACCTCCTTCGATTGGTTTGTTGTCTTTGCCGTAGAGCATCAATATAGTTATTGCATGTGTTAAATATACGGTAATGCCAGCGGCCATAAACAACATCGGGAGCAGATGAATAGAAATTGTTTCGATGCTTTGAGAGTAACGATAGACCCAAATTCCCATGCACAGAAGCCCGAAGATTCCATAAGAAAAACCGAACCCAATGCGAGCCGCTTTCATGTTGATCAACCGATCTCGCTCGTCGCATTGAATAGGGCCGGGGTCTTTCTTGAAAATAGTTGGCGCCAATCCGGAAACACCAGTGAGACCCATGAAACCAAATCCAGCCCATGCCGCGGGAAAACCAAACATGAGGTACAGGACTGTGATGGCAATTGCACTCAGGATTAACGAGACACTAATGCATAACACCATCAGCCACGATATTTTCTGTATACGGTTCATTTTTCTGCCCTTTCCAATACGCAAGTCTGTTTATACCCAACGCTATCAATGTATGGCATTTCGGACATTATGTCAAGTTTGCTTTACATGTTTTTATGAAATTTTATCATTTCAACTATTTCTGCTCTAAATTCCTGCTTTTGTAGGGAATGATTGGTGTTAATTATGGCTTAGCTTGGTTCGGATGATCTCGGCACGGAGGGTGTCCCGCTGGTCGGCGTCGAGGATTTTGCCGGCTCGCAGCTGCAGATGTGCCGGCTGGGTCAGCATAAACAGCTCATTGACCGTGGCGATGTTGATGTCTTTGACCCGCCCCAGGTTTACTCCCAGCCGCACATTACTCAGCAGAAACAGGGCTTCCTGCGAACTGATCAGATGCGCGCTTCGGAGTACGCCCAGCGCCCGCTGGATCTTATCATCCAGAGCATGCGGTTTTTTACCGAGCAGTGCTTTTCGTGCCTCGGTTTCATAGGCAATGATCTTCGGAACAATAACATCCGAAAAGGTTTCGATGATCTGCTGTTCGCTCAGGCCGAGGGTGATCTGATTGGACAACTGGAAAAAGTCTCCAACGGCATCCGTCCCTTCACCAAACAGACCGCGAACCGCCATGTCACAATCGTGTGCGGCGGTGATAAACTTCTCAATGTGGCCGGTCATCTTCAAGGCGGGCAGATGCAGCATGACCGAAACACGGAGTCCTGTCCCCAGGTTCGTGGGACAGGCGGTTAGGTAACCCAGTCGCCGGTCAAAGGCGTAATCAATTTTTTCCTCGATCAGATCATCGATCCGGCCGAGTCGCTGCCAGCAGGCATCCAAGTCCAGCCCGGCGGCGTAGACCTGCATCCTGAGATGATCCTCTTCGTTGATCATGGCCGTAAACGATTCGTCACCGGCCAGTACCACACTCCGCGGCCCTTTGCCTCTGGCGTGGCGGCGGCTGATCAGATGGCGTTCGGTCAGCAGGTTCCGCTCGACATCGGAGGC
>CALKKA010000006.1 GCA_937995495.1 uncultured Phycisphaerae bacterium | reverse complement strand
GCCTGGCTCTGGATAACAAATCAACAAGAAGAACTTTCAAGTTTGTGCCTTTTTCCATGGATAGAATCAGCTCTAATTAACTAGAATTCATATTAGGCCGTCGTGAGGACGAGTCTGGCAAGGCGAAAAACGCAGTCAATGCTATTCATTGGCGAGTATTTTCAACGCCGCCAGACGAAGCCGCAACAGGCATAAGCGGTGATATCGTTTCTTGACATGCTCTAGTTCAAGGTCTGTCAGAAGTTTTATCGGGATTAATCAGAACATATAAAACAGGAAGAACGATCAATTCAAGTATTAATGAGCTGATCATACCGCCAAATATCACAACCACAAGAGGCCGTTGGATTTCGGAACCGGCGCCCGTCGCATAAAGCATCGGCAGTAACCCCAATAAGGTGGTCATGGTTGTCATGACCAGCGGACGCACCCTGAGGAAACAGGCCTTGTAGACAGCATCAACGGTTTTTAAACCCTTTTGACGTAACTGGTCACAAAAACTAATCAGCACTAACGCATCTTCCACGGCAACGCCTAAGACCGCGATGAAGCCGATTGTGGCGGCGACGCTTAAATGAATTCCGAAGAGATACATTGCCACAACCCCTCCGATTACCGCAAAGGGAAGATTGACCATAATCAGGGTTGCACTGCGAAACGAGCCCAGAGCGCTGACTAACAAAACGAAGATCAATCCGAGCACGATGGGTACAACAATCGCTAAACGCCGCATCGCACGCTGCATATTCTCAAACTGACCGCCCCAAAGCAAGCGATAGCCGCTGGGCAGGTCCTGTTCGATCTTGGCCAGTTTCTGTTGTGCTTCCGAGACAAAGCTGCCAATATCTCTGCCGCGCACATTACATTCTACGATCAGTTTCCTGCGTGAATCCTCCCGCGTTATTCTTGCCGGAGCCTCCTCCAGATCAATACTGGCCACTTCCGAAAGAGGAACGCTGTAACCCAAAGGACTTGCGATCAGGAGGCTTTCAAGGGTTTCTTTGCCTTCTCGCACAGACTCAGGAAGCCGCACAACGATATCCACCGGCCATAAATTTTCATACAGCGTTGATGCGGATTTGCCTGCAACAGCGGCTTCAAGCATATTATTGATATTGTCAGCATTGATCTTGTGACGCGCCATGGCCCTCCGATCCAGTTTGACTTCAAACTGTGAAAAACCGCTGATCTGCTCAATAGCCACATCCCTGGCGCTGTCGATACTCGAGAGAACAGGAGCAATGCGCTCGGCCGTGTGCAGCAGTGTATCGATATCATCGCCAAATATTTTTATCGCGATGTCTGATTTAATGCCGCTGATTAACTCATTGACTCGCAGTGCGATGGGCTGCGAAAAAGCCGGGCGGATTCCGGGGAACACCTTCAGCTCTTTCTCGATTCTTTCGATCAGTTCGGGCTTACCAGAAACGGCCTTCCACTGATCGTAAGGTTTCAGTATGATTATCAGGTCGGTTTGTTCCGGCCCCATCGGATCCTCAGAGATCTCTGCCCGTCCTGTTTTTGATACAATCGTCTCGATTTCATCCGGGAAAAGACGTAACAGATGATTCTCAATTTCATGGCTTTGCGCCACGGAACCGGCAAGGCCGGCCGTTGGGAGTCTGACAATGTTGATGGCAATCGCACCTTCATCCAGGGGGGGTAGAAATTCCGTACCCAGTTGCCCGAACAGAAAGATCGAAAGTATCATCAGGACCGCCGCCACAGCGATTGTAATCCATCGGCCTTTAAGAGCCAGTTTCAGCGCAGGGATATGAATACCGTGGAAGAACCGTAACAGCGGATTGGTGTCAACTTCTCGTTTTGCCCGTTTTGTTATGATCGAGCCCAGTACCGGGACCACTGTAAGTGAGACGACCAGAGAAGATATCAGGGCGAAACAAATGGTCAGTGCCAAAGGCTTAAACATCTTGCCTTCAAGCGATTGAAGTGTAAATAGCGGCACGAAAACCACGACGATGATAAAGACAGCGAAAATCACGGGCCGAACGATTTCGCATACTGAAGCGTAAGTGACTTCGGTTCGGCTGATGTCGTGCTGGGCTTTTTCGCTCATATGACGGACGGTATTCTCAGTGACAATAATAGCAGCATCGACGACCAGTCCGATTGCGATGACCAGTCCTCCCAGACTCATCAAATTGGCCGTGACATCCTGCCAATCCATCAAAATGAAAGTGGCCGCCAGCGTTAACGGCAGTGACAAAGCCACGACCAATGCCGCACGAAAGTCCCACAACAATAGAAATAAGACTAAAATGACGAAAAATCCACCCTGAGCCAGAGCTCGTGAAACCGTTCTAATACAGGACTGGATCAGGTCCGTTCGGTCATAAAAAGGGTTTATCCTGATCCCGGGCGGAAGTGTTTTTTGGATTTCGCCGATTTCCCGCTTTACCCGGTCGACTACAAATTTAGAGTTTTCACCTTTGAGCATAATGGCCATGCCGACGACGATCGGACCTCTGCCGGCTTTGCTGGCGCCGCCGGTCTGAACCGAAGGTGCCATTTTAACATCGGCCATATCCCGGATGTATATGGGGGTTCCATCGACCGATTTGACAACAATATGATTGATGTCATCGGTGTTTTTAAGAAGGGCCCTGGAAACGACATTGATCTGTTCAAAGTCCTTGACGATAAAGCCGGCAGCGGCATTGCTGTTGTTGACCGAGACTGCTTCAAGAATGTCATTTAATTCAACGCCAAACTTGATCAGCTTATCGGGATCGACAATAATATGATATTGGCGTACGAGTCCGCCCATCGTGTTAATTTCATTAATGCCGGGCAACTTCTTTAATTCCGGGCTGATAAGCCAGTCCTGAATTGTTCGCAAGCTCATCATATCGTGGTCGCTGCGTATAAGCTCAATATTACACAGCGAACATCGTCCCGCTTCCGGCGACCAAGTCTGTTTGTGGTTCGAACAGTAGAAACCGGACTCCACCGTGTATTGGAATATCTCCCCCAGGCCTGTTGAGATGGGCCCCATTTTGGGCACGATACCGTCGGGCAGACTGTCTTGGGCGACGGACAGACGCTGGAAAACCAGCTCTCTGGCAAAATTTGTATCGACATCGTCTTCAAAAATAACGACCACCTGAGACAATCCGGACTGCGAAAGTGACCGGACAAGCCGCATCTTCGGCAAGCCCGACATTTGAACCTCGATCGGAAAGGTAACCAACCGTTCAACTTCTTCGGGGCTGAAGCCCTGAGCTTCCGCCAAAATCATAACCTGCACATTGGTGACATCAGGGAATGCGTCGATCGGCATATTGAACCATGCGAACAAACCCGTCACCAGCACAATGGCCCCAAACAATAATGTTAACAGCCGTTGACGTAAGATAAGGTGTAAAAATTTATCGAGCATCGATAGCATCCCTCAACCAGAAAAAATACTGTTTGCCGTCAATGAGCACAGCCGCCCCCCATCTTTTCTTTGAGCACTTCGCTTTTGAGCATAAATGCCCCGCCGGTAATAATCCTGTCCGCTTCCGAGATGCCCTTCAGGATCTCCACATAACCGCCCTGGCTTTGTCCGGGAATTACATCACAGCGAACCCACAGATCATCTTTGAAATGTCGGAAGACAAAATAATTTCCCGCATCTGACATGACAGCATTTTGGGGAACGGCGTTCATATGCCCTTCGCCGGGAATCAGTACCGCTACGTCAGCAAACATACCGGGCCTTAGCTTGTTTTCAGGATTTTTCACTTGGACCCTAATTTTCACGGTACGGGTATGCTCGTCCATCACATTGCCGACCAAATCCACCACGCCCTCAAACGTACTTTCCGTAAATGCATCGACCTGCACGACGGCATTCAGCGATTGACCTTTCTGGAAGGGCTGATGCAGTGCCGCCAGGTCTTTTTCATAAATATCACACCACACCCACAGATTCGAAAGATCAGTGATGGTGTAGAGACTTTCTGTCGTTTGCACCATTTTCCCGACAGAAATATTCTGCGCGATAAGGGTACCGGCTTGGGGTGCCCGCAGTATCAGGCTGGCAAACTCCCCATTTTCTTTCTCTTTCTTAATCCCTTCAATTTGTTCGGTTCCCAGCCCAAAGAGCCGCAACCTTCGGTCCGCAGCTGCGTAAGAGGCTTCTGCGGCTGTCAGTTCATTCAGTGCTTTCAGGTAATCAGCCTCACTGGTAATTTTCTTCTCGTAAAGCTCTTTTTCTCTCCTGAAAGTGGTCTGTGTCAAATCAAGTTTTGCCTCAACCTCAAGAAAATCCGCCTTGACCTGCCCTAAATCAGCCGAATGAATAACGGCCAGGACATCCCCCTTATCCACCTTTTCACCCAATAATTTTGAGACCTGCTCAACTCTCCCCCCCCCCGTTGAAACCACATCCACGGTTCTGGTCCGATCAAGCTGGACCTGTCCTGTGAATGTCAGCACCGTCTTGCGTTCAATGTCTTCCACTGAACCGGTCTGAATGAGCGTATTGTCAACAGGATGGCTTATCTTAACGACCCCGACTTCAAAGCGGCAATTGTCGCAGTCGATGATAGGCATCTGATGTTCGCAGGTTATTGTTTCTAAATTTTCCGGTTGGCTTTCACTGCATGAAACCGCGCAATCATCATATGCCGCATGGGGATCACGGTCTTCATCACATGTTGCGGTGCATTCTTCACGCTCGCTTTTGTTCTCATCTTCATGCTCATTGTGAACTTCAGTTTCAGCGTGCGC
>CALKKA010000005.1 GCA_937995495.1 uncultured Phycisphaerae bacterium | reverse complement strand
TATCTATAGCCTTAAGGAGAGTCGGTTCGCACCCCTAAAATCGTCGACAAAGAGCCTCCATAAGGACTTTCAAAAGCAGTGGATCGCAGAACTTTTGAATGTTGCATAGACTTTCATCCCGATTTCAATCTTTAATTCCTTAAAAGAAGCATAGGTGATCAATGCGGTCAGGATCGTCTCACCTGATGAAATGTGTACCGCCATGAAGGGATTGTAATGATCTAAATCTATCACCTGACACCTGAATTGATTTCTAGCGCTACTTTCAAAAGGCTCTCTGGACAGAAGAATTTCTTCCGGCTTGATCCAGATATGAGACATTGAATCATCATCTAAGTCGACATGAATCCGCTGGCCCTGTGCAAGACACATCTCACCTTTATCCCTTACGACTGGTAAAATATTCCTCATGCCCAAAAATCTGGCCACATCCGGGTCAGAAGGCTCACGAAACAGTTCGGCTCGAGGAGCGGTTTGTCGGATTTGGTTGTCAAGCATGACACAAATTCGATCTCCCAACTCCATCGCTTCTTCGGGATCATGCGTTACATGCAAAACAGTAATCTTTAATTCCTTGTTGATTCGTTTCAGTTCTTTCCGTAATCGCAATCGCGTGTTGACATCCAAGGCCGACAACGGTTCATCCAGCAAGAGTAACTGAGGTTCAATCGCCAGTGCACGCGCTAAAGCAACCCGCTGCTGTTCACCGCCGGAAAGCGTGGCCGGTTTCCTACTGAGCAATGGCTCAATGTGAAGCATTTGAGCCAGCGACCTGAGACGCTCCTTTATTGCCTGAGAATCAGTCCCTGCTGCCTTAAGACCATAGGCAATATTCTGCTGAACGGTCAAATGTGGAAAAAGAACATAGTCTTGATAGACGACTGCAAACCCCCTTGATTCAGGAGGATTGAAAGAAATATCTTCGTTATTAAGGAAGATCTGGCCACTATCAGGCTCTATCAGGCCAGCGATAATTTCAAGCAAGATGCTTTTTCCCACACCGGAGGGACCGACAAGCACCATGTATTCACCCTGCTTGATATCCATGGAAATATTAGAGATCGCAAAGGAACCCAGCTTTTTATTAATCGATCGCAATTCAAGCATTCGTGGGTCCCTGGTTCTTTGGGTTGTTAAGCATGCGTAAAATGATAAATAAACAAACACAAATCAGTATCAGTAATACCGCTATCGACCTTGCCTGAGTCAGTCCAAAGTCATTAAAACGCTGAAATATCATGACCGGTGTTGTCATTGGATGGTAGGCGATGATCACGATGGCGCCAAATTCGCTGATCCCTCTTGCCCACATTAGAATCATCCCCGATACAATACCTCGCCAAGCAAGGGGCAGTGATATTGTAAAAAAGACATGACCAGGCGAAGCTCCCAGGGTACGTGCCGCTTTTTCTTGTTTTTCTGGAACAGCAAGAAATGCCTCCCTGGCGGCGTTTACTAAAAACGGCACCGAAACAAACGCCATTGCAACAGAGATTCCGACAGCGGTCCCAGTCAGACTGGTGTCTAAAAATCGCCCCATTAAAGATCTTCTTCCAATCAGTGTCAGTAATGCGATCCCTGCGGCTGAATGAGGTATGATAATCGGCAAATCTATGACAGCAAGCAACACCGAACGCCCAAAGAAATTCTTTCGAGCGAGCACATATGCCAATGGAATGCCCGCAATTGCAGATACTGAAGTGGCAAAAAATGCCGCTATCATTGTCAGTTTAATAGATCGAATGACTTGCTGGTCAACCGCTACTTCTGTGAGATCGGCGATTGATGTTGCCAGAACAATACTAATTAGAGGCGCAACGACAAAAAGAACCACACATGAGCCCAGCAACGTGAGCGCAGCATCAAACCATTTGATTCGACGACTGCTTATCATCGATAAATCTTTCGTCATGATTTTACTTTCAGATTAACCCCTTAAGAGTAAGCACTTCGGCGTCACTTGCGATTGCCGCACTCCTAAACCGCACAAGAACAATCCTTCTCAGTCCTATTCGGTTTCCTTACAAAATGGTTTGAGGTTGTCGGGCAGTATGTTCATGGGTTCGGCTTTTGCCGGGCTTATACAGGGTTGTCCGTTTATTTCCATGATTTCTCTACCTTTTTCAGACAGAAGTAAAGCGATCCAGGATTGGGCCGCTTCTTCATTTTTCACGGTTTTAGGAATCGTAATCGAATATATCATTGGCTCGCCCCTACATGTAATCAATTGGCCGGGTCGTTTTCCGGAAATCCTTACGGTTGCAGTATTATAGGTCTCAGAAAAACCCGAAGATTTAAGATTCATTTGATCAGGCAGCAAAATCATGTTTAGCCCGTGCTGTGTAGCAACCGACCGGTAAATAAAGAGATAGTCAATCTCACCAAATTCCAGCAAGGCAAGTAAATCGGTTTCTTTCGGCCGAATATATCGATCTTTTACTTCGAGTTTATTTGCCAGGCCGGGTATTTTATAATGTTTTTCTGCCAATTGAAACACCATTAGCGTTCTATATCCGCAAGGGTCAAGATCCGGATCTGATCTACCCACAGCTACTTCATCTCGCAGAAGAATCTCCTGCCAATTATCTGAATTGATATTTTGGCTGAACTTTGATACATTCGTAAAAGCAATAACCATTTCGTTAAGCGCAAACTGAATGTTAAAATCTGCGTGGCTCGGCATCAGCAGATTTTTTACCACTCTATAATCAGCCGATGCCATAATGTCACATTCTCTTTCAAGATCACATATTTTTCTAGCCGAAGCCCGGCTTCCAGCGGCTTCTGCACGAATCTCAATCTCTGGATACTGTTTGTTGAATTCAGCAGAAATCTCACGAAACGGGACTGACAGACTGCCAGCATGAAAAATGACCAGCTCATTATTTATGGATTGCGTATTGTTTTTTTTACAGCCCATGATGATCACGAACAAGGACATCAAAAAAAAGGAGTTATAAAATATGCACCTCATCTGAAATCTCTTTTCAGAGTTCTTCTTGGACATCTGTGATCCTTTCTGGATGCGTATAAATGTTCATTCGCCCTGTCCTAACAAAGCCGCACACGCTTATGTTCCATAGTTGGGCGGCTTCGACGGCAAACGACGACGGGGCCGAAACCGCCCCGATCAGTTCGATGCCGGCCCGGGCGGCCTTGGTAACCATTTCGAGACTGATCCGGCCGGACAGTACAACACCGCAACCAGTCGTTTCCAATCCGGCCATCAGGCATTTTCCGATGGCCTTGTCAAAGGCACTGTGGCGACCGATGTCTTCGGCAAAGGCGATGATATTCCCGGCCACATCGAATATGCCGGCGGCGTGGGCACCGCCGGTCGCCTTAAACAGTGTCTGCTTTGACCGCATCGCTTCGGAGATCTGAATCAATACGTCTGCAGCAATATTCAGCGTCATTTTACATTCGGGGATGTCAGCCAGCAGCTTTTCAATGTTTCTGACACCGCACATCCCACAGGAACTGGCGACGATCATATTGCGTTTGGTAATTTGTGTCGGATTCTGCACCTCAATGCCAACAACATTATGCAGATTCTCATTTCTCGAAACGGCGAGGCAATCCTGAAAACCATCAATGATGCCCTCCGAAAAGACAAAACCCACTGCAAGCGCCTCCATATCCGATGGCGTAGCCATGATCGTGAAACTTCCGACTTTGTCTATCATCACGGTGACGGCCTGCTCGGTTACAACGCAGTCGCGTATCCTTTCTGACGGCTGTCCGGTTTTCATCCGGCAGATTTCAACACATGTCGATGCCTGCTGTAATTCGGTTTTTTTTTGATGTTCTTGTTCCACAACAATCCTTTAATGGGCATCAATGCCATGAATCATCAAGGTCGCATGCTCCAATGTTTTCACTATTTCGATGAGATACTCCTCAACCGCCCGGACGCTTCCGGGTAATGTATAAATCTGGGTCATCCTGGCAATCGCGGCGATGCTTCGACTCAGCAGCACTGACGGTTTATCGGTTCCGTATTTTATTCGGATGTTCTCCATGATGCCGGGAATCATCTTATCACAAACAGTTTCGACCGTTTCCGGTGCAATGTCCCGGGGGCCAACCCCCGTTCCGCCGCAGGTGAAAATGACATCAACCTTTTCGTCAATCGCATGGGCCAATGCCTGCTTGAGCCTTTCCGCATCGTCTGGGAGAATCTTGTTCTCAATCTGAAGGGCCTGTGTTTTATCTTTAAAATAATCATTCAGCATCTCGGTCACACGCGGGCCGGTTCGGTCTGTATAAACGCCGGAGAACGCGCGGTCGCTGAGCGTCACCACTGATATCTTCAGCATCCTGGGGGCGTATTCGATTGAATCGCCTGCTTTGACTGTTCCTCCCTGAATAACCCGGCAGAAAATGCCCTCTTTGGGCATGACGCATTTTCCCACTTCCTGGTAGATCGCACACCCGTCGCCGTGACATCGCTTACCTAACTGTGTGACTTCCAGTTGGACCCCACCGATTTGAAAACGGTCTAGCACAGCGATGCTGTCAAACTGCAATCCACTAACCGTCAGGTTTTCAGCGAACTGACCGGGTTGGATGTCTTTGTCGGTTTCTTTGGCGAACAGATCGATCTGCTCCTGTGAAAGCAAACTGACCTGTCGGTGCCATTGGCCGGCATGAGCATCACCGACGATCCCCAGATCATTTATCTGAACTTGAGAAACGGGGCTTTTTGCCACACCCTTTTCAGCAGAGATATTAACCGACAGAATAGTTCCCTTATTGGACATCTTCCTTGACCTTTTCTATTAATCTGATTTCTCCGATCCGCATGTCTTTATCGACCGCCTTACACATATCATACACCGTCAACAGCGCCGTAGTAACGGCCGTCAATGCTTCCATCTCAACGCCGGTTTTCCCGGCATATCGAACGATACTTTGAGCCGTTACACCCTCTTCGGTCAACTGCAGCATGACATCCGCTTTATCGACCGCCAGCGGATGGCACAGCGGGATCAGGTTTGAAGTCTGCTTGGCTGCCTGAATACCCGCGATCTGAGCCACTGTGAAAACATCTCCTTTTTTTATTTCGTTCTTACGGATCAACTCTATGGTTTCAGACGACAGAAAAATCGTTCCCGCAGCTTTTGCCTGCCGCCGCTGGGGCGGTTTATGACCCACATCGACCATGTTGGCGCGACCGTAATCGTCCGTATGTGTCAGTTTGTTCATATTATCCTCCAATCGCCTGCATCGCAGAATGACCGCAGGGCTTTCCGTTTTCGGGTTTGTGAGCAACGGCCCGTCGAATCGCTTCGGCGGCGCCTAACTGCCGTGTCTCATAAAAAGCATCTGAAAACAAGCAAGGGCGTATTTTGCCATCACTGGACAGGCGAATGCGGTTGCACTGTTTGCAGTCGCCGCCGGTGCCGCCCTGCACGATTGAATAACAGCCCGTTGAAAAAGTCATCTGCTGAATGACCCGGACGGGTAATCCATTTCGCCTTCCATACGCCTTAACACCTTCCACATCCGAAACTGTAGAGTGCGGGCCCGCAACACAATTTATTTTTATCAGTTTTAAGCCGGCATCCAGAGCAGCATGGATCCCATCGAAGACTTGTTGAATATTGCCCGCTCGGGTCAGCTTGGAATAGCAGCCCGGATCGACGGTGTCCAGGCTGATATTCACCCGCTGCAGTCCAGCGGACACAAGAGCCTTGGCATAATCCGGCAAAAGAACGCCATTGGTTGTCATCGCAAGATCCTTAATCCCTTCGATCTTTGCGATCAATTCGACCAGATTGACAATCCCACGCCGAACCAGCGGCTCGCCACCAGTCAGCCGGACTTTAATGACACCCATTTCAACAGCCGTTCCGACAACCGTGACAATCTCCTCGAACGAAAGAATATCGCTGTGTTTAAGCAGCGGAACACCCTCATTCGGCATGCAGTAACGACATCGCAAATTACATCGGTCCGTCACCGATACACGTAAATAATTGATTTGTCGTCCGTATGGGTCAAGCATCACAGTTCCTGTCGAAAATTAATAAAATTGACTTTTTCACCAGCAGAAAGTTTTGTAATCTCTTTGGGCACCATAAAGAAACCATCACTTCCCGACAACGCCATCAAGTGGGCCGTCCCATGGTAGTCAATTTTTCCTAGCGACCCGTCAGGCTGAAATCGACACGGAATAAATGCCATCCGGTCCGCTTTTCGTCGATGGAAAGCAAAGCCCAATGGTAGCGTGCTGGACGTTAGTTCTGTTTTTCGACCGGATAATAATCTGGCTGCATACAGAACAAACAAATGAAACATCAGGTAGACCGCGACCGGATTGCCCGGCAGACCCATAACTGCTTTCCCGTCATCAGAGGAAGCAAACGTCATCGGCTTTCCGGGCTTGACCGCAAGGCGATCAAAACGGATTGTTAAACCCGCCTGTTTCATGGCCTCTGCAACAAAGTCAAATTGGCCCACTGAAACACCGCCGGACAAAACCACGATATCGGCTTTTGTCATCATCTCAGTGAGTGTCGAAACGGTTTTGTCAAGTGCATCCGGTGCAATTTGTTCGCCGACGACTTCCAGTCCGTATTTTTGACAGAGCGCTGCGAGTACCGGACCGTTAGCGTTCATGATCTTCCCTTCGGTCAGCTCATCAGGACTGTCCACGATCTCATTACCGGTAGAAATGATGCCGATGCGAGTTTGCCTTGTGACATTTATATGGGTAATTCCCACACTGATAAGATTGCCGATATCAGCTGGCCCCAGAACCGTCCCGGCTGGCAGAACCACATCGCCGCAACGAACATCTTCGCCTTTATAGCAAATATGAGCGGCTGAATCGGGCCTTACTATACGAACCTTACCATCGGCTTCGGATGTTTTTTCAATCATTACAACTTTAACCATGCCTTCCGGAACGGGAGCTCCCGTCATTACCTTTACGGCAGTGCCAGGGGTCAGTTGCTGCTGCGCAATATCGCCGGCGGCGACTGTCTCCAGAACACGGTATTCATCACATCCCTTGCCTGGAGGGATCGCGTACCCATCCATCGCAGATTTATTGAACGGCGGGATGTCAATCGCCGACAACTGGTCCTCCGCCAAAATGCGTCCGGTGGCCTGCCGTAGAGGGATTTCCTCTGTCGGCAGCTTAACATTGCCAATCACGGTGGCCACGATCTCCCGTGCAGCCGCCAGCGAAATCATATTATTCGTGTCCGGCATCCGTTTTGACCCCAACAAAAATTTCTTGAAATCGCGAGTCGGCATAGGTGGCAACCTCTTCGTTAATCTGCTTGAAACCTTCCAGCATCTGATGGCCATGATCGGACAATATCGAACCGCCGCCATCGATTCCGCCGGCATGACGTTCGATCAGAGAGTGGGCCAGATGTTTTTCAGCCACACGAATCAAATCCCAGGCGTATCGATAACTCATATCTGAGGCCTTTGCCGCCGCCTGCAGCGTTCCCAGAAGGTCCACTTGCTCTAAAAGATTTGCCAGTCCCATTCCGAAAATGTGCTCCCCTGCCGACTCAAACCATATTTTACTGCGAACCGTCGGCTCGACACCAAAAAGATGTTGCTTTTGCGAAACCAGCGCATCGCATATTTTATTGCAGAGTGCTTTGGAATCTATTTTGCCTGACAGGCGTTTTTTCCAGTCCATCGCTTTCGAGCCCCGACAGAGACACAGATGAGCCTTTTCAGAAAGCAACGCAGCGTCCTCGCGAAAATCTGTTTGTCCCTCAACGCCATCGATAAAGATGATCATATCGCCTCGTTCCATCCGTGCCAGGGCATTCGACTCGACCACCAGATGCTCACATGAATCCCGGGTGTCTTTAATGAATGCCTCTAATTCTGAGGAGTCCTCAAAAAAGGGGGCGGGCTTATGGTTCTTTTTTGTTCCGTGGCCGCACTTGGCATATTGGCTGTCCGGCAGAATCTGACACAGCTTCAACGCCAGCGTTGTCTTGCCGACGCCTCGCCCGGCCCCACAGATCACCCAAAGCATGCCCATTAAAAACACCCCAGCGAACAATTTTTGACTTTAATTCTTAGATGATTCAGCAAGGCCCCGAGTTGATTTTTCGGAATCTCAAGTTTTTTGGCCAAACTCAGAGCCGTTCGGCACCCAATCCAGCCACCGGAATACAGTGTATCCAAGTCGCTCTCTTTACGGTCATCGCACAGCAAAACCTTGACGCCTGGGCCATCGCCTTCTGTCAGTTCAATTTGAATCGATTCTGCGCTAACGAATCCCCTTAAGGATTCAAATAATGTATGATCTGCATAGAGTCTTTTCACTTGTGTTCCCTCGCCAACGATTAACATCCGAAAATGAATTCATATTCATAAACGCCTCTGCTTCAGCAAACTTCACACTTTTAGCACCTAACTGCCTCCAAAGGTCCTGGACCTTTCTTTGACCGTGATCAATCGCCAAAGTAATCTGGGTTGCCATATCGTTATGCACAACTGCGCATAACGGATGCCAAAAAAAATCGTCCGTCTCTGCAAACACGATATTTTCTGTGGAACGGAGAAATGCCTCTCTAAGTGTAATTAATTCCCGGGCTGTCATATTGGGTACATCACAGGGCATAAACATCGTCCCATCGCACTGATCCTGATAATGCTTCAAAACCTCCGCTATTCCAGCGATCGGCCCTGTGCCTTGTTGCAAATCCGGAATGGTTTGGAACCCCAGATCTCTATAGGGGGTGGGATCATTGGCTGCGATCACGATGTCCTCAATGCCGGCCAGACGCATTTGATTTATCAGATGAACAATAATCGGCTGGCCGCTCTCATCGACTAACATCCCTTTGGGAATACCCCCCATTCGGGATGCCCTGCCACCTGCCAGAATCGCGCCTTTGATATTTGGCTGTTTGAATGTATCCACCATTATCGTCCCTTCATTGGCCCGGGGTTATCTTTGCAGCACAGACCTTGAATTCCGGAATCTTTGCGATCGGATCCAAGGCGTCTGTAGTCAGCATGTTGGCCGGACCTTCAGCAAAGTGGAATGGCATAAATATCCAGCCCTCTTCAATTATGTCTGACACCTTTGCCATTGTTGTCACACGACCGCGTCGGGTAGCAACCTCGACACTATCACCGTCGCTGATGCTTAAACGCTTGGCATTTCCGGGGTGAATTTCAACATACCCCGTCGGAGAGACCTGATCTATCACCGCTGACTTACGCGTCATCGTCCCGGTATGGAACTGATAGAGTTGCCGTCCTGTAGTCAGGATGAGGGGGTATTCGTCGTTCGTCTGCTCATCGGCAGGGATGAACTGAACAGGATGGAACTTGCCCTTGCCTCGGCTGAATTTGCCTCTGTGCAGATATTTCGTCCCAGGATGGTCCCTGTCCGGACACGGCCATTGCAAGCCAACTGGATCGAGCCGGTCAAAGGCCATGCCGCCGTAAATCGGGGATACCGAGGCGATCTCGTCCATGATCTGAGCGGCATTTTCGTATTGCATCGGTGAGCCCATTTTCGCTGCAACCTGGCAAATCGCCTGCCAGTCGCCTTGGGCCTGTCCCGGCGCATCGACTGCCTTTCGAACAAGCTGAACGCGTCTTTCAGTGTTTGTAAACGTGCCTTCCTTTTCGGCAAAACATGTCGAAGGCAGAACCACATCTGCGTATTCAGCCGTTTCGGTCATAAAAATATCCTGTACGACCAAAAAGTCCACTTTTTCCAAGGCTTTTCGTGACCGCGTCAAATTCGGATCTGACAGGGCAGGATTTTCACCCATAATATACAATGCCCGGATGTCATCGGTTTCGATGGCATGCAGCATCTCGATGATGGTCAGCCCCTTATCGGGTGAAAGCGTTGACGCCCAAGCTTTTTCAAACTTTTCCCGTACGGCCTCATCCTCAACGGACTGATAGCCCGGATAAACATTCGGCAAAGCCCCCAGATCACAGGCGCCCTGTACATTGTTTTGTCCGCGAAGCGGGTTGACGCCGGTTGACTCTTTGCCTACATTGCCGGTCAGCATCGCAAGATTTGCCAGCGACAGGACATTGTCCGTGCCGGTCGTATGTTGCGTAATGCCCATGCTGTAGACAATACTGGCGGTCTTTGCCTCGGCGAAGATTCGGGCGGCTTCGGCGATCTGATCGGCAGACACCGTCGTGACCGATTCGGCCTGTTGCGGCGTATACGACTGAATAACAGCTCGAATATCCTCAAAACACTCGGTGCGTTCGGTAATAAAATCCTTGTCATGCAGATTCTCACTGAAAATAACATGCATCATGGCATTGATTAGGGCGACATCGGTTCCGGGCTGCTGGGTCATGTGCAAGTGTGCAAAACGAACCAAATCAATCGAACGGGGATCAGCAACGATCAGCTTGGCACCGCGATTGACCACCGCGTCTTTGATGGCCAAGCCGATCACCGGGTGGGCTTCTGTCGTGTTCGAACCGATCACAAAAATGCATTCGGCCTCTCGCAGTTCGTCGATCGTATTGGTCATCGCCCCGCTGCCAAAAGCCCGTGCCAAACCGGCGACAGTTGATGCATGACACAGGCGGGCGCAATGGTCTACATTATTGGTTCCGATCACAGCGCGGAAGAGTTTCTGAAAAATATAATTGTCTTCGTTTGTACATTTGGCTGAAGATAATCCGGCAATGGCGTCGGCGCCGTACTTGGATTTAGTTTCACTGATCTTTTGGGCGATCAACTCTATCGCCTGGTTCCAAGTTGCGGGCTCAAATGTTCCATTTTGCTTGACCAGGGGCGTTGTCAGGCGCTTGGAACTTGACACAAAGTCCATTCCAAACCGCCCCTTAACGCACAAATTTCCGTCATTGGGAACACATCCGACACGGCTGGTAACCCGGACGATCTGATTGGTCCTGTGATTGACATTTAAATCTATCTGGCATCCCACGCCGCAATAAGGACAGGTTGTGGTGGTTCTAACCAGATCCTTGCACTGACCCCTTTCTTTTGCGGCTCTTTCATAAAGAGATCCTGTCGGACAGGTGGAAATGCACTGCCCGCATAATTCACAGGTCGACTCATTCAAAGGCATCCCAAAAGCCGTACTGACCTCGACCTGATTTGCTCGTTCACGAAATGTCAAGGCACTGTCCATTTGGACTTCTTCGCAGATGCGAATACATCGACCGCAACGGATGCACTTGTTGGGGTCGTAGTCAATGGCCTCATTGCCGCTGGTATAATTGGGAACCGACGGTAGCGGAGGCCGGTCAAGCACATCGGTATTCAACTGATAGTCATAAGCATATTGTTGGAGGCGACACTCGCCATTATCGTCACAGGTCGTACAGGAACCGCGATGTTCATAAAACAGCAGTCGCAATACGGTCTTGCGAAGCGACCTCAAATCGGGGGTATCGGTCTCAACAACCATGCCATCCTGTACCTGGAACGAACAGGCCGTCACCGGGGCCCGCTGTCCCTGGACATCCACCAGGCACAACCGGCAGGAACCGGTCGGTTTCAGTCGTGAATCATGACACAAATTGGGGATTTCGATACCGTTGGCCAATGCAACATCCAGGATCGTTTGCCCGGATCGCCCTGCCAAGAGACGATCATTCATCGTGATGTTAAATTGCTGCATGTTCTTTTCCATCCTTTGACACGGCATTAAACTTACAGATATTAAAACATTGGCCGCATTTTATGCACAGACCCGGCTCGATGATGTGCCTTTGTTTTTTGTCTCCCTCGATCGCATTGACCGGACAGACGCGGACGCAGGCCCCGCAACCCACACATGTCTCCAGGATAAAGTATGTCAGCAGTGCCTCACAAGCACCTGCCGGACATCGTTTATCATTGATGTGGGCTTCGTATTCAGCTCTGAAATTCTTGAGGGTGCTCAGTACGGGATTGGGGGCCGTCTGACCGAGTCCGCACAGCGACGCACTGTTAACATCATTGGCCAGTTTTTCCAGTTCTTCAAGATCGCCGGGCTGGCCTTTGCCGTCACAGATTTTTTCGAGCATGTCGAGCATTTCCCGCGTCCCAATGCGGCACGGCGTGCATTTGCCGCAGGACTCGGCCTGCACAAACTGCAGGAAATACTTCGCCACATCTACCATGCAGTTGGTTTCATCCATGACGATCAGGCCGCCGGAACCCATCATCGCCCCGATACTCTGAAGACTGTCATAGTCAATCTCACAATCGAGATGCTGGGTTGGAAGGCATCCGCCAGACGGGCCACCGAGTTGGGCGGCCTTGAACTTTTTACCATCCGGGATGCCGCCGCCGATATCAAAGACGATGTGCCGCAATGTCGCTCCCATCGGAACCTCGACCAAGCCGGTGTTTGCAACCGTGCCGGCCAGCGCGAATATTTTGGTACCGGTGCTTTTTTCCGTGCCGATGCTGCTGTACCAATCGGCACCTTTATTAATGATCAACGGAACATTAGCAAAGGTCTCCACATTATTGATATTGGTGGGTCTGCCGTGATAACCGGCCACCGCGGGAAAAGGCGGTCTGGGACGCGGCATACCCCGCTGGCCTTCGATGGATTCGATCAGAGCAGTCTCTTCGCCGCAGACAAACGCTCCGGCACCCTGCCGGATTTCAATATCGAATGAAAATCCGCTGCCGAGAATATTGCCGCCTAACAAATTCACTTTGCGCGCCAACTCGATTGCTTTGGCCGTATTGCTGACCGCGAGCGGGTATTCGGCACGCACATAGATAATGCCTGTCGATGCCCCAATGGCATAGCCAGCGATCAGCATCCCTTCCATGACCGAATGCGGTGTGCCTTCCAGCAGGCTGCGGTCCATAAACGCACCCGGGTCCCCTTCATCCGCATTGCAGATAATATATTTTTTATCACCTTCGGCTTCATGGCAGAATTTCCATTTTAACCCGACCGGAAAACCACCGCCGCCCCTGCCGCGAAGGCCGGCTTTGATGACTGTTTCGATCACCTCTTCAGGCTTATACTCATCGAGAACTTTCGCAAAACCACAGTATCCGCCATGGCTGATATAATCTTCTATATCGACCGGATCGATCTTGCCGTTATACTGAAACACATTTCGCTCCTGTCCTGCATAGAAAGGGACATCGTATTCGTATGTAATCTTTTTGCCGCTGGCAGGATCGATGTAGGCAAGGCGTTCTATCGCCTCCCCGGCCATGACCGTCCGCTCCAATATTTCGGTGACATCCTCCGGCGTGACTCCGGGATAGAAAAACCGGTCCGGATGGATTACGACGGCCGGACCTTTCTCGCAAAAACCATGGCAACCGGTACTTTTCAGTGTGACTTCATCCGTCAGACCCAGACGCTGAATTGCTTCTTTGAACGCCTGATGAACGCTGACCGCTCCAAGTGCAATACATCCGGTTCCGCCGCAAACCACGATCATGGGCTTATTCGGATCGGTTTGATCAACAAGGGCCTTGTGTTGGCTGAAAAAATCGCTTAGGCTCTTTAGTTTTTCCATTAGGCCGTTTCCTTGACAGCGGACCTGAGTTCTGCGATGAGTGTTTTAACTTTTTTAGCATCCATTTTGCCATAGTATTTATCATCGACCATCATCACCGGCGCCAAGGCACAGGTTCCCAGGCAGGCGACGGTCTCAAAGGTAAACTGCAAATCCTCAGTTGTTTCACCCTCATCTATCCCCAACTCATTCTTGATGTCCTTGATCAGGGTTGAACCCCCTCTGACATGGCAGGCGGTGCCTCTGCAGCACTTGATAATATGCTTGCCCCTGGGCTCAAGGTGGAATTGTTCATAAAATGTGGCCACGCCGTAAATGCGACTGGCGGGGATTATTGTGTGCTCACTGATCTCCAACAGTACGCCCTGCGGCAAATAGCCGTATTGGTTCTGGACTTCCTGAAGAATCGGAATCAAATCTCCCGGTGTCACCTTACCCATGGATCCAAGTAACTCTAAGACTGTCATGCTGTTCTCACTTTCCAGAGAATTTTGAATAATTATATCGTCCGGCGAGAATCGGTGCAAACTTGAAATTATCAAAAGTGCAACATAAGTGAAGTCTAGTTTGTAGAAATTATTTATGCACCCCGGAGAGTCAGGCCCCAAACGCCGCTTTAAAACACTCTGCTTGGGGTTATCATTTCCTCTTGCAGGATGTGCAAAACTGGTCCAACAGTGTCATGGCATCCGTCAAATTATTCGCATTACCATTCAGTTTGGCAAAGGCGTCAACCAGCCTGATAAGTTCCGGAGATGCGGATTTTTCACCAAAACGCTGAGAAACGTTCAGGATTGCAGCATCCATCCCGTATTCCATCGCTTTCGCTACATACGCCCGCACGATGCCGAGCCGTCGTCCCGGCAGATCCATACCGCTATTGGTAACTCGCAAGGTACAGTGACATCTTTTCATGGCCGGGTCATTCTTGATCTTCCTGATTGTTTCAAAAGCCAGGTAGGTATGACCAAGCACACCGGGCCCTGTCGGCTTATCGACAGCAAGCGGTAAAACTTTCAAGTCAAAGAATATCTCCTCCGGCTTAAAACCATATGACATGGCTTTTTCACAAATCACACGCGCAGTCTCAAACAGTTTGTCTACAGAAGACGAACTCCCAGAACCGACTGGCTTGTCTTCATCGGCAAGAAGGCCAACAAATGAGAAATCATACGTTTTCTTCAACGGCATCATTGAATCGGCTGTATGAGTCTTGATGGAATTCAGCAATGGCGGCCTGACAGGTTCATCGGTATTGTACCACTCTTTCAGGGCGGCAATGAGCAACTCCTCATCGCGACTGTCAATACAAATCGGGACCCCTTTACCCCACTGACGCACCAACTTCGTATATTCAACCATCATCTCAACAGTTTGCTGATGATCATTTTCTCCAAACGTATCCACATTGACCGCGATATAACGGGCCCCCTCATCGGCCTGATCTTCAATAAGCGCTCGGATATAGTTGAGCTCATCACTTGAGCGGGTATATGCATTCTCTCCAAGGGCATGAAGGTCCTGCATGACTTGGCCCGTATTCGGAATCGACGCATGAACTAATTCACCAATTCCAATCAAGGGGGGTGACAGGGTATGATCCCTTTTAAACAAGTAGTTTGCAATTGAACTGGTATGCTCCAATGCGGCAATTCGAGGTTTGTTGACCACCCTGCGAAGTTTTTCACGCCCCTGTGCCTCAGCGTCGGCGGAAGCATAGATTCTTTCGCCGACGCACTGGCGGTCCAGGTTGTTGCCGCAATAGCCTTCAACCGTTGAATCTCCACACGGTGCATTGTTCAGCCCTTTCTGACACCCCCCCATCGTACAATAACCAAAGTTTTCAGGAAGGTAACAGTCACCGCACTCCTGGCACCCAAACGCCCAGTACTTGAATCCCTTCTCCATTCCATTGAAAACTTTATAGGACAGGGAATCAGCCTTACTAACGCGAGTCGCATTTAAGAGCCACTTAAAGCAATGAAATCCCCTGTAACTGTCATCAAGAGCCGCACGATGCATGAACGCAAAGAAAGACTCATTCATTTTTTTCTTAGGCTTGGACAAAGGAACCTGTTTGCCGGAGTTATCATAAAGATAAAACGCCTTTTCCGGAGGCCACCAGAGATTGTCTTTGTACTGTTCCCATGAATCGCCAATGTGAGAGGCCCGATTCAAAATCTTCAAAAGTGTGTCATAACGATGAACCCCTCCCACGTCAACACCCGCATATCCCATTGATTTATACATGGCGACCTGCTGAGCGGCCCGTTCAATGTGTTCGTCTACGGTCTCGTTTTGAAGCTTGGCTAACAGGTCCTGACTGACAAAACAACCGGGCAGTTTAATATCGTGCATCAACCTTGGCGCGGGGGTGAGGGTTGTCAGCCAGTATACATTCCCGATCAATGGAGTTGTAATTCGATTGTCTTGGCAATATTGAAGCAATTCCAGCGATTTCTTCCAATCCCATCCGACCTGAGTGATCAGGAAATCGGCACCTTCAGCGATTTTCTTTTCCATCTTGTAATACTGCTGCATCAATGATGCCTCTGTGTATTTAAAGGGTGAAACAGCGGCCCCAAAAAAAAATTGATGAGTCATATCCAGTGTTTTGGAATTTGACTTTATCATCGATTGGTTGTTAAGCTTTTGGATCATAGAAAGCAGTCCCACACTTTCAACCTCAAAAACACCTTTGCCGGAAACGGGCTTGTCACCGGTCAATGCCAGCGTAGATTTAATGCCCCGGTGCCGATATCCTATCAGGGTGCTTATAAGGCTGTCTCTATTCGCATCCTTACAACTCAAGTGCGGGATAAAGTCCATGCCATCAAGTAGATCAACACTTTTTTGTTCCAGTACGGCAAGGACATCTGAAGGATCATTGTTCGCGACACCGCCGGGGTTTTGGGGAATTGTAACCCCCACAAGCGCAAAACCCTCCGGAATGGCCCCTTTCTTTTCCCGATGCTCGGCAAGGAACAACTCAAAAGGCGTTAAGTTGTAATTAGCCCCGCCCATCAACTCGGCAATGACAGCAAAATGCCCATTATTCAGGCTGTCCTTTAAATACCTCAATGCCATACATAACTCCCTTAGAGATTATCAATTTGGCATATGGCTCAAACCAGCGGCTTAATCCCGTTGAATCTCCAGCGATAATGAAAGCCCATGCTCCGTTTATTATCAGTTCTTTAAAACAGTCCGGTTACTTTGCCGCTGTTTACATCCACATCAATATGCCTGAAGGCCGGATTCGATGCCGTACCCGGCATCAGTTTAATGTCTCCGGCGATCGGTACGATAAATCCAGCACCCTTGTAAACCAAAAAGTCCCTGATGGGAAGCCGGAAACTCTTCGGCCGGTTTTTCATGTCCGGGTCATGTGACAAGGACAGATGAGTCTTCACCATACAGACCCCAAACTTTTTCAAATCGTCGTCCTGTTCCAGCTCTGCCAATCGTTTTTGAGCTTCAATGCTGAAGTCAACGCCGCTGGCACCATAGACCTGGGTTGCAATTTTTTCAATCTTAGTTTTCAACGGGTCTTCCAGATCATAGAGGAATTTAAAATCATGCGGTTTTTCACAGGCCTTGACCACTGCTTCGGCCAGTTCGATCGCACCGTCGCCGCCCTTGAGCCAGTGCTGCGAATAGGCCGCCAGGGCCCCGTTTTCTATGGCGATCTTTTTGACCAGTTCGATTTCCGCCTGGGTGTCGGTATAAAAACCGTTCACACAGACCACTGGTGTGACGCCGCTCTTTTTAACCGTTTCAATATGAGCGATCAGGTTGCCGCAACCGTTTTCCACCAGTTCCAGATTTTCCTGAGTGTAGGCCTCATCCAGTGGTTTTCCAGGCTTAACTGTCGGTCCGCCCCCGTGCATCTTCAATGCCCGGACAGTCGCGACAATCACCACAGCATCCGGTTTGATACCGGACATGCGGCACTTGAGGTTCCAGAACTTTTCAAAGCCGATATCAGCTCCGAATCCGCTTTCGGTCACATGATAATCCCCCAATTTGGTTGCCAACCGGTCGGCAATGATCGAACTCTGCCCGATCGCAATATTCGCAAATGGCCCGGCATGGATAAAGACCGGATTTCCTTCAATCGTCTGGACCAAGCTGGGATTGATGGTATCCAGCATCCAGGCAGTCATCGCGCCGTCTACTTCCAGGTCGGCGGTGGTAATATCTTTACCGCTGCGACTTTGAGCGACAACAATTTTACTGATTCGTTCACGAAGGTCCTTGAGGTCGCGGGCCACACTGAGGATCGCCATCAGTTCACTGGAGACGGTAATGGCGAAGCCGCTTTCGGTCTCGAAACCATCCATCTTGCCGCCTTTACCAATCGTGATATGCCGCAGCGACTGAGCACAGAAATCGATTACCCAGTTCATGTGTATTCGTTCAGGGTCAATATCCAGTCGCTTGAGATGGCTCTTGGCCAGCCGTTCATCGTCGTAGTTGTGTTCATGCTGCATGCGTGCAGTCAGTGCGACCATACACAGATTATGGGCATTGGAGATGCTGTCAATATCGCCGGTGAACCGAATTGAAAACGGCGCCAGCGGAATACACTGTGAAAGTCCACCGCCTGCCGCCGATCCCTTGATATTAAAAGTGGGGCCGGAACTGGGCTGACGCAGGGCACCGGTGACTTTTTTGCCAAGTTTGCCAAGACCGTCGATCAGGCCAACCGAAGTGGTTGTTTTGCCTTCCCCCAGCGGGGTGGGGGTAATCGCCGCCACATCGATATACTTGGCTGCCGGACAGTCACCGATCCGTTCTAATACCTTATTGTAGTCGATTTTGGCCAACTGACGACCCATCGGTATCACTTCATCCGGTAGAATCCCAAGTTCATCGGTTAGTTCGCTGACGGGCTTCATGTATTTTTCTGCCGCTTCGGCTATCTGCCAGTCCTTCATCACTGTAGGGTCTAATTTCGGCATTAGAGAGTTCGAGGCTAATTTCAGCATGATACATGTTCTCCAAACAAAATATTCATCTCCTAAAAAAACGGCATTGTTTTATGGAGCAGATTCAAGTCGTAAATGGACCTAAGTTGCCAAAAACAAGGATAACTGGTGCACCCTCTCATTGGGTTTGTATCACCTCACCCCAAATCACCCGTCTCTTTATTGTATACGTAGTTGCCCCATCACGGAAACTACGTATAATTATGGGTTAAGCCGTAGAATAAGGATATAGTGGAAACTACTTAATATTCCTTCATTTATCCGTTTTTTTGAAATTTTTAAAGCCGTGTACATTCGTCAGATGAGACGCTTTTATTCCAGGGTTTACTTTTACCGGCCTTGCTGAGAAAAAGCTCCAAGAAAAGCCTTGAGTTTGACAGCAGGTAACTTGCTTTCGGTCGATTGATGATTACAATGAATACAAGATCGTAATTGACGTCCATGCAAAATGAGAGAGATAAGGAAAAATCTTATCCAAGGGAGTTATCGATATGCCGCGTTGCCCGGGCCAAGACCAGCGTTTCTGGAAACCTGATGATATTTTCGAAGTTGAATGCCCTGTTTGCAAATTTTCGGTTGAATTCTGGAAAGATGAACCGCAGGTCAAATGTCCAAGCTGCAAACAGCTTATTGTTAATCCCAAACTCGATCTAGGTTGTGCCAAATGGTGCAAGCATGCCGAGGAATGCCTCGGTCAAATTTCCGGTCAAGAGAAAAGCAACCTCAGTACTCGGCTCATTGAATCTCTCAGGCAAATTGCGGAGGCGGATCAGAGTGTTGTTCGTTCTTCACTGGAAGTTTTACGTTATGCTGAAAAGATCCAACTGGAAGAAGGGGGAGAACCACTTGTTGTCAAAGCGTCGGCAATTCTATCTCACATTTATGAAGTGCCAACTCAACCAGAGCTAGAAACCCAAACAGACAATGCTGCCGAAAGCTTAGACTTGCTTATACACAACATTCTCGAAAAACAGGGGATTAAAAAGGAGTTCAGAGACCATGTCTGCCGGATTCTCACTGCCTGCCGAGATGACAAAAGTATGGATTTGCTGGAGTTTAAGATTATCTGGGATGCCTGCCATCTTGCACAACTCGGCCAACACACATCTACGCCGGATGGGACTGAGACAGATATAGCATGGAAGACAGAAACAGGACGGATATTGGCAAAAGAGCGTTTTGAAAATTGAAACCTTCAGAGCATGCCGCCAGCGTTTTATCGAAGGATAAATTAATCAGCTTTATGGGAGTTGAACCTAAAAAAAGGTTCACCAAGTCCTTTACTATTCCGATTTCTCGAAGCCTGACAACGAAGAAGCCCTCTTGACCAAGTCCACAACATTGTCAACATTTAATTT
>CALKKA010000004.1 GCA_937995495.1 uncultured Phycisphaerae bacterium | reverse complement strand
CCTTTAGTCTAAGATTAATGTTTTATCGGGTTCCATCAGGACTCACATACGCTGCTGGAACTGTTTTGTTCATGCCGCCCTGCCCGGCCGTTTCGAGATCAGGGGACAGGTTTTAATCCAAAAACTCGATCCTGTTGAGTTCTCCGCTGGCCAGCTTTCGTTGATATTCTTTCTCCGCTTCGAGGCGACAATGATCACAGGCGGGATCATATTTCCCATGTCTGCCTGCCAGGTGATCGGCATGGACATCATCTTTTGCCGCAGGGGGAGATGGCTTCGGTGCGGATTGATCGTCGTTCCCGGACATTTTCGTCTCCTTGTCATAGATCAAGTAAAGGGTCTTCTGTTGAATTTCAACGCTTCCATCATAGGAATCTTAGGGTCCAGGTCAAGAAAAATGCCTGCCCCCGGTAAGGAGGAGGAGAAACCGGAAGCAGGCTCATTAGAAGGAGGGGCGCCATTGCGACGCCTAAAGGGATTATAGCGGTTTATGCAGATTGAAGAAAGGGGAAAAGCCGGTGTATGCTGAGACTCTTATGAGCGCGCATAAAAAAAGCCGCGAGGGTTTATCTCCGGCTGATGGGTGCCAGCGGCACGGGTGCTGTTGGGCCGATCTACTTTACTATTTGAAATTTGGAAGCGTGCAGGATGTCTCCAAGCAACAATTTCCAAGCGTCAAAAAAATCTCCAATCATAAAGTCAATGAATTCCATACTACCCGAATCATCGGAAATTTCACAGAGGTACGGCTCATGGGCATCTGTATTAGTCATTTGAGAAAAAAATACAGGTGCAGCTAGAATGGATGAGGTCCAGCCAAACTGGTCATCTTCTATTCCCGTTGTATCGAAAACACTGGCCGTTTGCATCCAATGCCGTCTCTGTCTTGAAATATCAGAGCTCTTTTGCAATCTTGCATAGCAATTCAGCGACAGCACGAAAACCAACCCCAGAACAATATTAAGTCTTTTCATCTTCATTTCTAAAAACATTACAGGTTATGGAAAATACCTCCCGAGGGTTCAAAACCGACGTCTACCGTACAGTCCGGAGAAGTAGAATGCAAGAGAAATCCTATAAGATATCCGAACCATTCTAATCACATAAAAAAAAGCCAGATCAGCTTCGGACTGCTCTGGCTTCGGAGGAGGGTGATGAGAACTTTATTTCTATTTAAAATCGACTCATTAACAGACACTTAGCCAAGTCGATTCATTGCGAAAAATCAGATACGCTCTCCAAGCGGTGACTAAAGTACCACCGGGCCATAAATAATACAAGAAAAAAACTGGAAAAATTTAACTTTTTTATATTTTGTGCAAGCTGGAACAAACGGTTGAATTTGCCTGTTTATTTACATTTAAACAGGTATTTCACTACAAAAGAATAACTTGTTATCGGAGGTTCAATAACTAATATAAGTTATTTCAGCAACTTTATTCTCAAAAATAGGCGGGCGGGTAGAAGATGTCCTTTAGCAGAGAGGACCAACCGGTGACGGCATAGCCGCGGAGGTAGAGCAGGTAATGGAGAGTCATAAAGGCAAACGATGTCATCGAAATACCCATATAAAGACCCTGGGTATAGCGTTTCTCGATGCGGCTGCGAAAGAGCATCGAGATGAAAACTCCCAGCGGCCCGACGACAAGAAATGAAACGATGAAGGTCGACACCAGGTAGCCGATCAGAAATGTTAACGGATGCGACAGCATCGGCAGTTCTCCTTCATACGCCTGGATCCATTAAGGATTTCACAACGTTATACAAACAGCAGCAGACTAATGGCCATGACGGCCATGCCGCCGACGAGGCCGTAGATAGACAGGTGGTGCTCGCCGTACTTCTGGGCGCTGGGAAGCAGCTCGTCCAGCGAGATGAAGACCATGATGCCGGCCACACCCGCAAACAGCAGGCCAAAGGTGATGTTGTTCATGAACTTCCACAGGACAAAGAAGCCGATCAGTGCCCCGATCGGTTCGGACACGCCGGACAGGAACGAATAGGTGAACGCTTTCTTCCGGCTGCCGGTGGCGTAGTAGATCGGCACGGAGACGGCGATGCCTTCGGGAATATTGTGGATCGCGATCGCCACGGCGATGGCAATGCCCAAGTGGGGGTCTTTCAGCGCGGCGGCAAAGGTTGCCAGCCCTTCGGGGAAGTTGTGGATCGCGATCGCCAGCGCGGTGAAAAGGCCCATGCGGTGCAGTTTTTTGAAATTCTGTGCCTTTTCGGCATCCTCCATCTCGCCGGTGTCATGGATTTCGTGGGGGTTCTCAAATGATGGGACCAGTTTATCGATCAGGCCGATGACGGCGATGCCACCGAAGAACGCCAGCGTGGTCGCCCAATACCCGCCACGAGGGCCCCACTCTTCGCAAAGGGCGTCTTTGGCCTTAATGAAAATCTCGATCATCGAGACATAGATCATCACGCCGGCCGAAAAGCCCAACGCCACAGAGAGGAACTTGGTATTGGTCCGCTTGGCAAAAAATGCCAGCGCACTGCCGATGCCCGTCGCCAAACCGGCGAACAAGGTCAGCCCAAACGCCAACGCAACATCTTTGGGATCAAACTCAATCATAATACTATTCCATTTATCGTCTTTGGGCGGCTTTTTCAACATAAAAGGCCGAATCCGTCAAAAAACAAGAGCGATTGTGGATCAAGCTGATAGAATAACTTGCTCAGTCGTCGATTATTCTCTGAACAAAACCGCCAACTATGCGAGTATATTAAACAATGGATACTATGGTATCACTGGGAATTGGATGCGGGCTGGGTGCGGGGCTGTTTCAGTCGCTGTCCTATTTATGCATCCGTCTGTTCAACAAGCGGCATAACGACAACATCATCGCCCTGCTGGCACTATCGCATATCCTGATGGGATTGATCTCGATCCCGCTGGCGGGGATGCTCTGGCCTGAGTCAATGCCGGGCGTCCGAGCGTATCAGTGGCCCCTGCTGGGTTCGGCCGGTTTTTACCTGTCGGGACAGTTCTTTTTATTCGCAGCCATCATCCACTCCGAACCCTCGCGCGTGTCGCCGCTATTGGGGTTGAAGGTGTTTATCCTTGCATTGATCAGTGTGATTTTCCTTGACCAGCAGTTTAATATGCCCAAGTGGATCGCGGTGCTGTTGACAACCGGTGCGGTGCTGCTGCTGTCCCGTTCGGGCAAGCGGCTGGAAGGCCGGTTTATCCTGTTGGGATTGGTGGCGTGTGTGTCGTACTGCCTGTCGGACCTGTGTGTCAAAGAGTTGGTGGATCATTTTGCATTCCTGGGGGTTCTGCGCGGTGCGGTGATGGCGACCGCCCTGTCGTATGTTGTCTGCGGCGCGGTCGGTGCGGTGGTGGTGATGGTCAACCCGCGGCATTCGACATGGGACACCTGGCTGTATGCGGTGCCGTTCGCGATTTGCTGGTTTACCGCGATGATCTTTCTGTTTTCCTGCTTTGGATTGATCGGTGTGGTCTTCGGCAACATCCTGCAGTCAACCCGCGGGATCATCTCGATCGTTTTGGGGTTTGTGATCGCCCACATCGGCTTTCAGACATTGGAACCCAAACCGACCCATCGGATGGTGGTCCAGCGGATGGTCGCAGCGGTTCTCATGACCTTAGCGGTGGTGCTGTTTCTGATATAGATGGGGTGAATTATTCGATGGGGATGACGACTTCATTGCGGCGGAGGAACCAGAGCTGGAACGGCGGGTCGTAGCGGGCCCAGATCGGTTCGCCAACTGCGGTCAGGCCGTTTTCCTTTATGTATGTTTCCAATTTGGCTTTTTTCTCCTCGTAGCGTTTTGGACTCCAGGTGCCGGAGTAACGGATGACCGCGGCTTTATAGCCGGGGATCTCTTTGACGGT
>CALKKA010000003.1 GCA_937995495.1 uncultured Phycisphaerae bacterium | reverse complement strand
ACGCTCTATGCCGCACTGTCCGACCTCAATGGCGATCAGGTCAATATTTGCACAGTGGAGGACCCGGTCGAATGCAGTATCAGTGGTATCAATCAGTTTCAGGTCAATGACATGGCTGGCTTTAACTTTTCCAGCGCGCTGAGATCGTTATTGCGTCAGGATCCTGACGTAATTATGGTCGGTGAAATTCGAGACCGTGATACAGCCAATATTGCTGTCCAGGCGGCCTTGACCGGCCACCTGGTGCTTTCGACACTGCACACGAACGACTCACCCGGTGCGATTACCCGGTTGATCGATCTGGGTGTCGCGCCGTACCTGGTCAGTGCCTCACTGATTGCCGTATTGGCTCAGCGACTCGTTCGAAAGATATGCCCCAATTGTAAAGAGGAGTACGAGCCCTCACACAGTATCCGCCGAACGGTCACCGAATGGTCCGGCAAAGAGCCGAGCTTTTATCGCGGCCTGGGCTGTAAGAAATGCCGAAATACGGGCTATATTGGACGAATTGCGATCCACGAATTGTTTGTCCCCGATGACAAGATACTCGATCTGATAACCGAAGACATTCCCTTGAAACAGCTTCGAGCCGAAGCGGTCAATAACGGTATGATTCCATTGCACTTGGATGGGATTGAGAAAGTTGCCGCGGGCATTACGACTGTGGACGAAATTTTGCGTGTCGCCAATATCACGGAATAAATAAGAGCAGATTCAATGGCTTTGCAAACACTGGAAAAACCTGTTGCCGATCGCAGTATGCAAAAGGGTGCCCTTTATGGTCGCTCTGCGGATGCGTTTTCAGACCGCCAGCCGGAAACAAGCACGGCGCGTGTTAAACAGGCCGAGCTGGTTTTATTCACGACCCAGTTATCGGTTATGCTTGATAGCGGCGTCGTTCTCAGCGATGCCATCGAAGCTATTGGCCAGCAGATGCGACCGGGAACATTTCAGGATGTCATTGACGATGTTGCAGGCCGAATTCGAAACGGTGATAACTTTTCGTCGACACTGATGGCATATCCGAAGATCTTCAATACCATGTTCGTCAGCATGGTCCGGGCCTCGGAGGCGTCGGGAAGAATGTCCGAGATGCTCGATGTTCTCAGCGGGTATCTCAACGCCGAGGCCGAAACACGCAAGCAGGTCAAAAGCGCGATGATCTATCCGTTCGTCATGCTGCTGATGGCCGTTGCGGCGACGGGCTCGTTGATGTTTTTTGTCCTGCCGCGATTTACGAATATCTATCAGTCCCGCGGTGCGGCGTTGCCGAAACTGACTCAACTGCTGGTGTCGTGCAGTTCCCTGCTGGCGAATCCGCTGTTTTTAGCGTTTGCGGTAACGGTTTGTTTTGCTGGCATTTGGGCGTTTTCCATATGGAAAAAAACGGGTAACGGCCGCAAGGTCATTGACTGGATCAAGTTAAACACGCCCATTTTCAGCACGATGATCATCGACGCGGTCATGACCCGCAGTATGAGGATTCTTTCAAGTATGGTCAATACCGGCGTCCCTCTGCTTGAGGCTCTGGATGTGATGAAGTCGTCTTCGGACAATTACTTTTTCCAACGACTGTGGATGCATACCGATGCCAAAATTCGTGACGGCTATCAGTTTTCGGATGCCGTGATGACTTGTGACGACAGCTATCTGATCGACCCGGGTATCCTGCAGATGATTCGAGCCGGTGAAAAGTCCGGCCAGATCGGGCAGGTCTGTGACAAGATCTCTATCTTTCTTGGTAAAAAACTTCAAAACTCCATCCGTGTGGCCACCTCACTCATCGAGCCGCTGATGATCACGCTCATGGGCCTGATCATCGGGACCATCGCCATCGCCTTACTGCTGCCTGTCTTCAAGGTCTCCAGTGTCATGAGCCAGTAGTGCCTGGCGCAGAAATCTTTGCCCAGCGGAATCGGGCGGATGAGCAGCGGGGGTTTGTGACGATCTCCTTTGTTCTGGGGCGTATGGCATCCTTGGATATCGTTTCATAAATCCCTTCCTGGAGACCTTGATTAAACGCCTGCTTGACGAGGCGGTCCTCGCCGCTCTGGAAACTGATGATGCCGATGCGGCCGCCGGGGCGGAGGCACGAGGGGGCCACCTCTAACAGGGTTATGAGGGACTTCATTTCATCGTTGACGAGGATACGCAGTGCCTGAAAGGTTCTTGCCGCCGGGTGCAGGGAACCGAAGCGGGATGTCTTTTGCTGTTTCTGCCATGTTCGCTCGGTGATGCCCTTGGCATTAAAGACCAGGCGGACTAATTGCGATACCTGGGTAATGGGGGTGACGCGGCGCTGATTGACGATCCATTCGGCGATCCTGGCATGGTCGGGCTCATCGGAAAGCTCCCACAGGGCCTTTGAAAGCTCATCCTGGGACAGGGTCGTCAGCAGGTCGGCTCCCGTGCGTTCTAATCGCTTGTCCATTCGCATATCCAGGGGACCGTCGCTTTTGTAGCTGATCCCGCGGTCGGCATTGTCGACCTGCATGCTCGAGACACCAAGGTCGGCAAAGATGATATCACAGCCTTCGAGTTTTTCGGCTTTGAGTACCTCGGCGATCTCGGAGAAATTTTTGTGATAAAAAATTTTTCGAGCTCCACCTATGCCGATGCGGCGCTGTGTCTTGGCGAGTTCGCCGCCGTCCATGTCCAGTCCGATCAGCCTCCCTTCGGGGCCGATCTTTCTTCCAAACTCTACCGCGTGCGCCCCGTAACCGAGCGTGCAGTCAACGACGATTTCCCCCGGCTGGGGTTTGAGCGTTGCCAGGACCTCTTGCAGCAATACCGGGACATGGGTTCCCGGCGTTGTCTTGCCCTTGGCACGAAGCTGGCCGCGGGCTGCTCGGCGCTTGGGGCCTCTTTTGTTTTTGAACTCTTTAGCCAAAAAAGTTGCACCTCAAATAAAAGTCCCGTCATTTCAGACGGGGCATGGTAGCACAATTTGGCCGATGCGAGAAGTGTTTGTTGTCTGGATTTATTGTGTTTTCAGTCTTTTTGGTGTTTTAAACACGGTTTCTG
>CALKKA010000002.1 GCA_937995495.1 uncultured Phycisphaerae bacterium | reverse complement strand
AAAATTGAAGACCAAGGAACCATGGTCCGTTCGGTCTTAGAGAGCCTGGCCTTGAATTATGCATGGGTGCTCCGGCAACTTGAGACGCTAACGGGTAACTCCATTGATTGTCTGCATATCGTCGGGGGTGGTATCCAGAATGAACTGCTTTGCCAGTTTACTGCTGATGCGACCGGTAAAAAAGTCATCACCGGCCCGATTGAAGCCACTGCCAGCGGCAACATACTGATGCAGGCCAAAGCCGCGGGGCAGCTTCAAAGTCTCGAACAGATTCGACACATCGTTCGAACATCATTTGATGTCAAAGAATATCTGCCACAGGACGTTTCTGTCTGGCAGCAGCAAAGCAAAAAGTATAAACTGATACGATAAGGAATAGGCTCATGGCAAAAAAACTCAAAGCAACCTGTTTACCCGGAATTAGAAAAGCAACCCCGAAAACCCCCGTGATCGGTGTTTTTTCACCCTGTGACCCGCGGATTGACGCGGCCAGTCGCAGGCGTGCCCAGAACATCATCACGATGGTCGCGGATACGATCAGCGGCCAGGTCGTTCTGCCGGACAAGACGCCGGTGCCGGTGGTGTATTCGAATGTTCTCATTGACAGCGAGGCGCAGGCCGATGTCGTCGCCCAGCAGTTCCGCAAAGCGGGTGTGGATATCCTGGTCTGTGCTCCGGATACCTGGGCGTTTCCGCAACTGACGACCATTTCCCTGCTTCAGCAGTTCCCCAAAGACACCCCGATCAATATTACCTGCGGCAACAGCGGTCCCAAGCCGGGTGTGGTGTATGCTCATGCCTTGGCCGGGGCGATCAGCCAGTACGGCAAGATGGTTCATCTGAATGTCGGTAACTGGGCCGATACCGGGATGAATCCGGTGATGACCCCATCGACGGCCACAGTGCTGATCGACTGGTGCTATGCAGCGGTGACAGCGATGGCTCTCAAGGGGCGTCGTGTGATGGTCTTTGGGCACGACTCCATGGGGATGGAAACGGCCCTGGCACACATCCTCCCCACACGGAACACCTTTGGCCTTGAGATCACCCGTCTGGATATGAAGCTGCTGGCGGACATGCTCAAGAAAGAGGCCTACGACAAAAAAGAACTCGTGAAACTGCGCAAATGGATCAATCGACACATTGGCAAGCGGCTGGAATTAAAGACCGATGCCGACAGCGAGCGCTTTGACACCAGTCTGGCAATGTACCTGATCAACCGCGACCTGATGGCGGACCTGAATGCGGTCGGCGGCGGCTTTATGAGCCAGTTGGAATGGGGCAGTGACAACCGCGGTCTTCCGCTTCCCGTAGCGGACGCGATGGAGTCCATGTTCAACAGTACGTTTGACCACAACGGCCGCAAGGCCCCGCAGCCCTATGCGACCGAAGCCGATGTGCAGGGTCTGTTGACGATGCTGTTTATGACCTACCTGTCCGGCGGCAATCCGCCGCTGTTCATGGACTTCCGAAAAGTATGGGAGGGCTGGGAGATCAAGGCACTGGCCGAGAAGGTCGGTGTCAAGGTCAACCCGAAGGCCGACTATATCCAAAAGGGTCTGGTCGACGGCGACAACTCCGGCAGTGCCTCTTTCGACTGGGCGGGCAAACCGGGAACATCCATGACGCAGCTGATGAAGGGCATCTCCATGCCGCTGGCGGATGAGGGGTACTTCCCCGGCGGCGGCAACAGCGTGACCTTTATGACCCCGGCGGGGATTAACGGTATTGCGGGGCGGATGGCCTACAGCAGCTTGAATGACACATTCAGCCTGATCTGGGACGAGGCCTATTCAACCAGCGTTCCGGAAAAGTTGGGCAAGGCGATGTGCGATCTGACGACCCCCACCTGGCCGCATACGTTTGTGGTACCGAAATACGCGAGTATGCTTGAGTATAAGCAGTATGCCCCGGCCAACCACTTCCACATGACATGGGATCTGCCGGTATCTCGACTGCAGTACTGGATGGATCTGACCGGTGTGATCAGTGCGACTCCTTGGGCGGGGCGTCCGAGTTTTGTGGAAGGGACCGATCGCCCATTGCCATTGATTTACCATCTTAATGGCGGCCAAGCAGCCTTTAAAGCACTAAAATAAGACTTCGATGATACCATGAAGAAAACCAATTGGCTCGTTGCAGGAATTCTTGTCCTTTCTGCGATTCTATTCAGTTTGGGCGTTTATAAAAAGATGACCGGTCTTGAGGCTGATACCCTTGACACCCGAGTCATTGCAGTCATTCCAAAAGGTACGGCGTCAATGTGGTGGGAAGTTGTGCATAAAGGGGCCATGGCGGCAGGCAATGAGCTTGGCTACCAGATTACGTGGAACGGTCCTGAACAGGAAACGGATCGGGAAAAGCAAATTCAGGCGGTTGAAGATGCAATCGTGAAAAATGCGGACGGAATTGTGCTGGGGCCGAATGATGCAAAGGCTCTGGTCAGGCCGGTTCAAAAAATCAAGGCGTCCGGGATTCCCTGCGTTATTATTGACTCTGCAGTTGAAGCGGATCCGACAGACTACGTTTCATTTGTCGCTACGGATAATTACTTAGGCGGGGCAGAAGCAGCCCGTCGACTGGGGGGCGTATTGGGTGGCCGAGGCCATGTTGCATTGACCAAGTTTGTTCAGAACTCCGCCTCAACCGATAACCGTGCAAAGGGATTCAGGGAGACACTTGAAATAGAGTTTCCCAATATTCGGATCGTTGCTGAACAGTACACTCTCGGTACCGTGGAAGATGCCCGGCAAAAAACGGTGGACATGCTGATGAAAAACAAAAATATCGAGGGTTTGTTTGCCGTAAATCACCCAGCGTCAGTGGGTGCTTACAAGGCGATAGTCAATCAGGGGATGGCCGGCACAATCAGAATGGTTGGTTTTGACTCGGACCCGATTCTGCTGGAAGGGATTGCGGAAGGACACGTTGAGGCATTGATTGTCCAGAATCCTTTTCAGATTGGTTACCAGGGTGTTGCCGCTTGTGTCAGCGCGATAGAAGGCAAAACCGTACTTAAGAACCAACCGGTTGAAAGTATGATTGTCGACAACAAAAACTTAGCGGAAATGAAAGAGAAATTTCCCGCGGCTTTAGGACTGTAAGCAATGCCACAAACATCCGGCCAGCTACGCATGGAAGGTATTGGTAAAGTCTTCGGGCCGGTGGTTGCGCTGCAGGATGTTACGTTTTGTGCCCGCCCCGGAACCGTTCATGCCCTGTGTGGCGAAAACGGTGCGGGAAAATCGACCCTGATGAAGATATTGGCTGGAGTACATCCACCGGACAGCGGCAGGGTCCTTCTCGATGGAACTGAGATCACATTTGAACATCCCGGGGCTGCACTGGATGCAGGTGTGTCCATGTTATACCAGGAACTTGATCTTGCCGAGGATTTGACGGTCTATGAAAATATCTTTCTTGGCAGCGAGATCACAAGCTCGATTCCATTTGTTATTGATCGTTCAGCGATGATACAGCGAACCCGAGAGATTTGTCAGCAATACGGTTTCGAGGTCGATCCAACCTCGCTGATTAAAACGCTCACCACCGGTCAATGCCAAATCGTTGAATTATTAAAAGCATTACAGCGGCAAGCAAAAATCATTGTTATGGATGAACCCACGTCATCGCTTTCCGAAGCCGAAGCCAACCGGCTCTTTGAGGTCATCGGCACGTTGAAGAAAAGAGGGCTTACGATCATTTATATATCGCACCGAATGGATGAGGTTAAGCTGCTTGCCGATGAGATCAGTGTCCTTCGTGATGGTCGATTGGTGGGTACGGATTCAGCAGACCGGATGGATATTCCAGCCCTTGTAAAAATGATGGTTGGCCGTGATCTGGTCGACTTTTATCCCACCCGTGATGTAAAATTGGGGACTGTCTATTTTCAGGCATATTCCCTCGCAAGTGATGAAGGGATTCGCGATATATCCTTTGATGTTCATGAAGGTGAAATCGTTGGTATGGCGGGGCTTGTCGGGGCCGGACGAAGCGAACTTGCTCGAGCGATCGCAGGTGTTCAACCCCTGATGCGCGGCTCGGTTTTAGTGAAAGGCAAGACCGTGAAAATCAAAACGCCATCAGATGCGATTAAACAGGGGATTGCTTTTCTGACAGAAGACCGTAAGCGGACGGGATTGTGTGTGAACCTTCCATGCAGTTGGAATATGACGCTGCCCAATTATGAGCGTATCGGCATGAAGAAGTTTTTGAAACTTCGTAAAGAACAGCAGCTATGTGAACGCTTTGGTGAAAAAGTATCGGTGAAGTGGTCGGGGGCATCTGCACCAGCCAATTCCCTTTCGGGCGGTAACCAACAGAAAGTACTGATTAGTAAATGGCTGATGGCCGACTCGGAGTTTATGATATTTGATGAACCCACACGGGGGATTGATGTGGGAGCTAAACAAGAGGTGTATCTTTTGTTAAATGAGCTTGCTTCTCAGGGAAAGGCCATTATGATGATCTCATCAGAACTGCCCGAGCTTTTTGGTGTCTGCGACCGAATCCTGGTCATGCGGCGGGGGCGTCTGGTTGGCGATTTCAATACCCCAGAAACATCCCCGGAAGAAATCATGCACTTAGCTGCCGTGGAGGATTGAGATGAATCGATTTACAAAGCAACTGCTTCCGTTTTGTTCATTAATATTTATTATTTCATTGTGGACATTTCTGGAACCCGACACCTTTCTTTCTGTTCAGAACTTTAAGAACGTTCTGAGCCGCTCTTCCATTAATGGTATTATGGCGGCCGGCATGACATATATAATCATTACCGCCGGCATTGATCTCTCGGTTGGCTCGATGCTTGCGATGTGCGGTATGATTGGGTCCGTTGCGATGCTGGGATTCAGTGGAGCTTCTTTGGCAGAGATTACTGGCGGAAGTTATGTCGAAATGACCTCTGGGACGATGATAATGGGAAGCCTCGTGGGGATTGCTGTTGGCGGGTTATGCGGCTTTGCAAACGGAATGCTGATTACCCGGTTGAAACTGGCTCCATTTATCGTAACACTGGGTATGATGAGTATTTTCAGAGGAGCGGCTTATTTGATGAACGATGGTAAGCCGTTTGCTGTTTCAGATTATGCGTGGTTGGATATTGGAACCGTGGCGGGCATTCCGTCAGCCGTTCTGTTATTCTTTGCAGTGCTTGGGGCGGCTGGTTTTGTATTAAAATATACCCCCTTTGGGCGATATACATATGCGATTGGTTCAAATGTCGAAACAGCGTTTCATGCCGGAATCGATGTTAATAAGGTTCTGGTTACGATTTATACAGTTGCGGGTATCTGTGTGGGGCTTGCCGCCATGATTACCACGAGCCGTGCAAGTACGTCTCAGCCGACTGCGGGGCTGGCGTTGGAACTGGACATTATCGCCGCAGTTATTATTGGGGGCTGTTCGCCCAGTGGTGGTAAAGGAACCATGACCGGAACGGTCATTGGAACCCTGTTGATCAGCTTTTTACGGAATGGTCTGACATTGTTGGATGTGTCGACAAATATTCAGTTAGTGGTTATCGGAGGCATTATTCTGCTTGCGGTAACCACCGATCAAATTGCAACAAAGCGAGAAAAGTAGATTAAATACGAAAGTGTAATACGATGCTAAAAAAAATTCCTTCAATCCTGCCTCCGCAACTCTTGAAGGTCCTGATGGAAATGGGCCATGCCGATGAAATCGTTATTGCGGACGGCAATTTCCCCGCCGCTTCTATCGCCGCTTGTACAGTTTCGAAGCAAGTCATCCGAATGGACGGGCACGAGGTACCACCGATCTTAGACGCAATCCTTCAACTGTTTCCGTTAGACCCATACGTTGAAAAACCCGTTGGGCTGATGCAGTTGGTCTCGGGCGATACCGTCAAAACACCCATCTGGGACGAGTATCAAAAAATCATCAAAGCCAGTGATGAAAGCGAAAAGTTTATTGATTTCGAATTCATCGAACGGTTTGAATTCTATGAAAGAGCGAAGAAGGCCTACGCCGTCATCGCCACGAGTGAAAAAGCTTTATATGCAAATATCATTTTGAAGAAAGGGGTGCTTTAATAACCCATTTCAACGTTATCGGTTTATAAAACTAGAACGTTACGAGAAGCTAAATCTTCAGAATGGGTTCGAATTTTCCTGGGTTTTCTGCTATGGATTGAATGTTCGGCAGACAAAAATGGTTTTCCCCACATAACGGGGAAAACCATTCACAATAAGAGGGTGATGAAGTCCTTAAATGCCTTGTCTGTTTCTTTTGATTAATTCAGCAGCAGAACAATTCCGTTTTGTACTGTATCCCTTCAGGGGCAGAATGTGTTCATGGATCGTGTCGATAAAATCAGCCGGATAGGGGAAGAATGTTGCTTCGATCTCATCGGGCGGCGTGATCCAGTTACGAGCGCCAAGGACGACCGGTGGGGCGTCCAGTTCATCAAAGGCCAGCGTGTTAATCGTCGAAGCCATGGTATGCAGGAAACTACCGCGTTCACAGGCATCCGAGGCCAGCAGTATCTTGCGGGTTTTCTTGACCGATTCAATCACTTTTTCATAGTTGAACGGCACCATTGAACGAGCATCAATAATTTCACAGCTTAGCCCATATTTGTCTTGGAGTTCTTTAGAGGCATCCAGGGCACGGTAGAGCGTTGCACCAATGGTCAGGATGGTCAGGTCCGTGCCTTCCTTTCGGATGGCCGGTTCACCGAATCCAACTTCATACGCCTCTTTGGGGACACCGCCTTCGACAAACTCTTCGGCCTTGCCGTAGAGTCGTTGACTTTCGAAGAAGATGACCGGGTCGGTTCCGGTTAAGGCCGAGTACATCAGTCCCTTGGCGTCGTACGGTGTTGCAGGGAAAGCGACTTTCAGGCCGGGGATATGGGCACATAGGGCCGTCCAGTCCTGGCTGTGCTGTGCACCATATTTACTGCCTACGGAAACACGCATCACAAGCGGCATCTTCAGCAGGCCCCCGCTCATGGACTGCCATTTACACATCTGGTTGAAGACTTCGTCACCCGCACGGCCGAGGAAGTCGCAGTACATCAACTCGATGAGGGCACGTCCGCCCTCAAGGGCATAGCCAACAGCGGTACCGGCAATAGCAGCTTCAGCAATTGGCGAATTGAACAGCCG
>CALKKA010000001.1 GCA_937995495.1 uncultured Phycisphaerae bacterium | reverse complement strand
GGCGTCAAAACCCCGATTATTGCGGTAACCGCGAATGCGATGACCGGTGATGAACAAAAATGCATGGAAGTGGGATGCGATGGGTACCTGTCCAAGCCGATTGACCGCAATAAGTTGGACGAGTTAGTCAGCCGGCATCTTACCGTTCAGGTTGGATAAAAAACTCAACACTCACAAAATTGGCGACCAGTCAATTTTGCCAGTGAGATGTTTACCAAAAAAGAAGTTGCGTCTGGTTCTAACGCGTATATGGGCTCTCTGAATCACTGACTCCCCTCGGATAAAATCAGGCTTTATGACTTCATAAGCTCTGATGCTTTCACAAAAAACCGAGTGATTCAGAAGCCTCACATAATTTTGTCCGTGTTTTTAGGCCAAATTATACGCAAATAATGTGAGAGTTTGGCGTCTACAACCCAGAAATACTATCCTCCCCCTCATGATCGACCCTGCCCGCATCAATGGCCTCTACCGTGGGGTCATCCACGATCAGAAGCTGTAACACCCTATAGAGTGAGTAGTCCCACGGCATTGGAAGCTGTTGATCTCGATCTTTACGATACCGGTGATATTTCAGTTTTCAGTACTATTATTAGTGGTTTTTGACTGGATTTAGTGGCTAAAACAGCTATAATCGCCGGCGACTGTGCCCACGGATTAAGGACAGGGCCGGTGTGGAACAATAAAATGGAGTGTATTTAGGCAGGTAATGTTCATGGCTAACAGTATTCTGGCATTATTATCGATGGTGATTTGCAGCGGGGTTGCAGCTGGCGATTCACAAAATCAGGGTTTTTCTCTCGCTGGACAGGATCTTCATATCGCAGCGCCAATGATGGCAGTCTGTCCGGATCCGATGCAGGATTGGTCGCAGGCGATCATATTGGACGGCGGCGTGTCGGTACAGATCGGGGATAACTTTCTGAGCGGACGCGGGGCAGTTATCTGGCTTCAGTCTGAGGCAACGGAGTTGGCCGGCTATGGCGCTGGAAATACATATCTGGCCCGCGTATATCTGGAAGGGAACGTTTCGGTCCATAAAGGTCCTAAGTCCCGGACGACTGCCGTACAGCATTTCATGATCGAAGGCGCAGAAGCCCTGGTGACACAGTTTAAGGTTACCGGTGAGGTTTTTGCCTCTTCGGATTCCAAGAATCAAATCGGCCTTGAAGCCCTTTCGGCCTCTGAAATCTACGGACGCGCTCTACGTGGCACCAGTCAAATTCCTTCCGGCCCGGTGATTCCCGCCAGCGCGATGGTTCCCGATGTTGCCGACGTTATCACCAACCCACGCATGGGCCCGGACAAAAAACCGGTGACCGCCTCCTCGACTGCCATCGCAAAACAACTTGATGAGGCCATGTCTCCCCAGGAAGAACTGGAAGAGGAACCCGTCGCACCGCAATACCCCATCCATCTGTCAGCGATGTGGGAGCCGGTTCCAGAAGTTCGGCGAATGAAGATGCCGGACGGTCAGGAAGTGTATACTGCGTCGGGACGATTTTATCTCTGGCAAAAGCAAACGGAAGAACAGGTGATCGAATTTATGGCCGACAACATGGTTCTCTTCACAGAGGCCGACAATTTTGATCTTGAACAGCAGCAGGGCAATCAGATCGGTTCAGGCAAAGCCCAGTCTGCTTACCTTTCCGGCAATATTGTGATGACCCAGGGTGAACAAACCATTCGTTGTGACGAAATATACTACGACTTTGGAAGAAAACGCGCTTTGGCAGTCAATGCCTCAATGCGGATATTTGATCTGGAGCGAGGGGTTCCCATCTATTTGCGTGCTGAAAAACTGGGACGTGTGAGTGAAGATATTTTTGAGGCTCAAGATGTACAGTTAACCAACAGTGAATTCTATCTGCCTCAGATATCATTGGATGTTTCCAGGATGGTGCTTTTGAGCGGTGAAGCGCTTGAACAACATCACCGCCTGACGGAAAAGAAGAAAAAGGAAAGTGCTGGCTCCGGGTATGAAGCTCACATGGTTGATGTCGACGGCAAGTATAAGAACAAAACTTTTTTTAGCTGGCCGAAAATGGTTACCAATCTCGAACGCCCGTTCCCCGCACTCAAAAAAATTGCAATTGGCAATGACGACATTGACGGCACATCCGTTCAGACGCTCTGGTACATGTCGAAAGTATTCGGCTATAAAGAACCGGAATGGCTGGAAAGCGAATTGCTGGTGGATTATTTCAGTAAGCGCGGCCCGGGTGTGGGTGCTAACGCCGAATGGGAAACAGAAGATTCGTTTGGTGGATTAATTGGCTATGTGATGCACGATACAGGGGAGGATCAACTGAGCCGCAACCGAGATGATATCGAACCGGACCAGGAAGTTCGTGGACGATTTAGTTTTCGGCATAGGGAATATTTGCCGGAAGACTGGCAGTTGACACTGGAGACCAGTTATATCTCCGACCGTACTTTTCTGGAATCGATGTATCGGAGTGAATTTTATAATGATAAAGGACAGGAGACGCTGGTTTACCTTAAACGGCTCAAGGATAACTGGGCGTTCTCTATTCTGGGTAAAATTCGCATCAATGATTTTGAGACCGTGACCGAAGAACTTCCCAGTCTTGAATATCATCTGGCCGGTCAATCTTTCTGGGATCACCGTTTCACATTTTACAGTGACAATCAGGTCGCTCGTTTTCGTAACAAATTCGATGAGGACGCGACACTGGGCCCCCAGGCCACCAGCGATTACTACACCTTTGCCTGGACACGAAACGAAGTGGATCTCCCGATTATGCTCAATACGGTTAAGTTGGTTCCGTTTGTTGCCGGCAGTTTTAGCCATGAGGATAATTACGGTTATCAGAAAGATCTGGACAATAACCAGATTTCCGGTGAAGAAGACGTTTATGTCGGAGAAGTGGGACTTCGAGCCTCTACGATGTTTTGGAAAGAAAACCCTTATCTGCGTTCGGACATATGGGATCTCAACGGCATGCGTCACATTATCACGCCGTATGCAGCGGCGGTGTTTTATGAGGGCAGTGATGAGGTGATTGACCAACGAAGCACCGTTCATTTGGGCGTGACCCAGCGATGGCAAACACACCGCGGCAGTGAAGAACATCGCCGGCAACTGGACTGGATGCGGTTGGATCTGTCAGGGACATGGGTGGACAATGATGCGGATGATGTGACAAGTCCGCTGAGTAGAGGTCTCGTGTTGACCCCGGATAATAGCGTTGACATAAACAACCGCCAGCTATACGGGCCTGCGGCATTCGTTTACAATGATCCGTCGATCCCCTTCCTGAGGCGCCGAAACAGCAGCTATTATGGGATTGCCAGGAACACATTTAATGGCGAATATGCATGGCGTGTTTCGGACACTTTCACCTTACTGAGCGACGTCAATGTCGACATAGACGAAGGGGAAATGCAGCAGTTTGACATCGGAGTCAGCCGGTATGTTCATCCGGACATCAGTTACTACATCGGGACCCGTTACTTGGGTCCGATCCTGGTTCCGACCGATGAAGATGACGATGGCATCTATGAGGATTACCAGGAAGGTTCCAACGCTTTTGTGACTGCCGTGACCTATCGCTTTAGTCCGCGCTATACAGCAACCTTTTCTCATGAGTATAATTTTGAATTCGAAGAGATGATTCGCAGTGACCTGACGATTGTTCGTCAATATCACCGGCTGTTTTATGCGGTGAGTCTGGCATTTGATGAAGCCCTTGATACGAGTTCGCTAGTCTTCAGTATCTGGCCGCAAGGCGTTAAGGAACTGGCGTTTGGCTCTCGCAAGCATGTGGGATTGACCGGACAGAAATGGGAAGATTGATACTGGCATTACTCGTTTTTGAACGATTGGCAATAGACTGAATAAAAGAGAAACCTTAATTTTATGTATTAGGAGAATGTTATGGCTTTGGTAGATACCAAAAAAATGTTTGAGATGGCGTATAAAAATGGATACGCCGTGGGTGCTTTTAATGTGAACAATATGGAGATAACGCAGGGCATCATTGCTGCGGTTGCCGAAGAGAAGTCGCCGTTGATCCTGCAGATTTCTCGTGGCGCTCGTTCCTATGCCAGCATGAGTTACCTCAAGGCGATTATCGATGTCGCCGTTGAAGAAAACCCGGATCTCCCCATCTGTATGCACTTGGACCACGGTGACACGTTTGAGACCTGCAAGCAGTGTGTCGATGATGGGTTCACCTCAGTGATGATCGACGGTTCACATCACTCGTTTGAGGATAATATCAAGATCACTAAGCAGGTTGTTGATTACGCACACGACCACGGTGTGGTGGTTGAAGCGGAACTCGGTAAGTTGGGCGGGATCGAAGAAGATGTTGTCGGCGTCAGCCACGATGAGATTATGAGCCACTTGACCGATCCGGATGAAGCGGTTGAGTTTGTGGAAAAGACGGGGGTCGATTCGTTGGCGGTTGCAATCGGCACCAGTCATGGTGCTTATAAGTTTAAGAGTGAGCCAAAACTGGCCTTTGATGTTGTGGAAAAAATTCAGGCGAAGATCCCCGGATTCCCGCTCGTCATGCACGGTTCCAGCAGTGTGCCCGCCGAATTTAAAGAACTCATCAACAAGTACGGCGGCGATATGCCCGATGCGGTTGGTGTGCCCGAGAGCGCGATCTCTGAAGCGGTTAAGATGGCGGTTTGCAAGGTCAATATCGACACCGATCTGCGAATGGCTTTGACGGCTAAGATTCGTCAGGTCTACGCCGAGACACCTGCGGAGTTCGACCCGCGCAAATATCTCGGCCCAGGCCGCGAAGCGATCAAGGACATGGTCAAGCGGAAACTGCATGTGCTTGGCTGTGCCGGTAAAGCGGCAGAGTGTCTGTAAGACTGAACAGACGATTGATTTGAGTTAACGAATGCAAAAAGGCAGGGCGGTTTTTCCGTCCTGCCATATTCTGATTTATAGGACAAGACACTATGGCGGGCCAACAGTTTATGGGACTCGATATGCGGAAATCATTCTTCTGGATAAGTATCATTGTGCTGGGGTTGATTGCCTTGACAGGCAGTTCTTGCAACCCGAAACAAAGCAGTCAGGACTCCCCCCCCGCAACTGTTACGATAGCCCAGGAAGCTTTATCACTTGAGGACGGATCAGATCTTCAACCCGTTGCAGACAGTATCTGTCAGGGTGATTTTGAGCAGGCGAGAGAAATTCTCCAGCAAATGCCCGATCACCCGTCAGCGGGCCAGATGCGAATTCTGATTGACCGTTATTTTCAGATCGAAGAGCAGCGTGACCAAAAGCGGCAGGCCGCTTATCAGGAGCAGCTGGACGAGCTTGAAAAGATCAAAGAACGAATCGCCGAAACCGAAACACCGGATGTTCTGGATGTTAATGATATCGATGACACGATGGTGGCTGTCATCCGGACGCGTGAATATGCTGTTGGGGACGAAAAGGCGGCGATCCTCGATGATCCATTTGTTCTGGATGCACTGACACAGATGAAAGTTAACGCGGACGCCGATGAGCAGCAGGGGAAATGGATGGATGCTTACGCCCATTGCTATTACTGGCTGACCGCGATCTTTGAAGATGATGATGCGTACCAAGACAAGGCCGAAGAGCTGATCGAATTGTCTGCGATCGAACTGGGACTCAAAGACAGCACTTGCGGCGAAACAGCGACCGAGCGCTATCAAGGGATTGAGCCGGAGATGTTTTTGCGAGCTTTGCAACTGCTCGGCGGCAATTATGTTCACGAAGTCGATTATCAACAGATGATCACAGATGCACTGAAGCGGTGCCGTTTACTGGCAAGGGTGCTTGAAAATACACAGGAGTCCCTGGCGTGGTCGGCCACGAAAGAGCAACTGTCTGAATGGAATCTAGGACTGGAAACGCTTCAGCCTGAAGACGACCAGTTGACACAGAATACGCAGAAAAAACCCGAATCTGTTCTCAGGGTCTTCGAAGGTGTGCTGGCGCTGAATGCGATCACGCTGAAGCTGCCTGAAACGGTTGTGATCGCGCACTTTGCCGAGGCCGCCCTGGCTTCACTGGATCCATTTACCAGTCTGGTGTGGCCCTGGAATGTAAAAGATTTCGAGAAGAGCATGACCCAGCAGTTTACCGGCATTGGTGTTGAGATCTCTAAAAGTACCGGCATCCTGAAAGTTGTCAGTTTATTGCCGGATACTCCAGCGTATAAGTCGGGGTTGGATGCGGATGATGAAATTGTCGCTGTCGACGGTGAGCCGACAGAGGATATGTCAATCCGGTGTGCGGTCAGTAAAATCACTGGACCCAAGGGGACGAAAGTGTCACTGACCATTCGCCGACCATCTACCGGCGAGACCACTGAGGTTGTGATTCGGCGGGACAAAATTGTTGTACAGCCCCTACGGGGTTGGACCCGTGACGCCGGTGGCGAGTGGAATGATCTGATTGATATTGAGAACCGGATTGGCTACATCCGCCTGACGGCATTTACAGAAAACTCCGGTCCCGATTTGGATGAGTCGCTTCGCAAGCTGGAAAAAGCCGGTCTCAATGGCCTCATTCTGGATCTACGGTTTAACAGCGGCGGTTACCTGCAGGCCTCGGCCGATGTGGTCGACTTGTTTGTCAAAGAGGGGCTGATCGTGACGAGTAAGCCCAGACAGGGGCTTGAGACCTATGAGATCGCCCATCGCAGTGGCACACATCCAGACTATCCGATGGTTGTTTTAATTAACGGTTCCAGCGCCAGCGCTTCGGAGATTGTTGCCGGTGCCCTGCAGGATCCCAAACACCGACGCGCTACGCTTGTCGGGCAACGCAGTTACGGTAAGGGAAGTGTGCAAGTCGTGACACCCTACACCGGGGATGGCTCACAACTTAAATATACGATCGCCTATTATCATTTACCCAGTAACCAGCGTGTCCAAAACCGCTATCAAGTCATAAAAGAAGGGCGCAAAGATTGGGGGATTGCACCCGATGTGGAAGTTGAGTTGCGGACCAATGAAATAAAAGAAATGGTTGATATTCAGCGGAACAACGATGTGCTGGCCCGCACAGATCATGAAGCCAACGGTGGGGCGATGAAACGGCATGCGATCCGAGAGACGCTTCAGGCGGATCCACAGCTCTCGATTGGTTTGCTGGTTCTACAGAGCAAGCTAACGGCTCAGGGAATTGAATTGGACTTGGATTCGATTGACCCGGAAAACACAGTTGCCGAATCAGTAAATGACGACGAACGATAAGTTCGGAAAGGAAGACGAGAGTGGCGGATAAGTTTGAGCAACAGCGGCGAGAGAAACTGAAAAAGGCGTGTGAAATGGGGGTTGATCCCTATGGAGGTCGCTTTGAAGGGGCTGTTTTTGCCGAAGAGATCAAGTCCGGTTATATCGATGATAAAGAGGGACAGAGGGCTTGCGCTGCCGGCCGCATTGTGCTCTTGAGGGATATTGGAAAGCTGATCTTTATTACGCTGCGGGATTCAAGCGGCACGATCCAGCTGGGTCTGAGCAAAAAGCTGCTCGCTGAGCAGTGGCCGCTGTTGAAGCTGCTTGATCTGGGCGATATCGTCGGCGCCGGTGGTCAAGTGGGAAGGACCCGCACCGGTGAGATCACGATCTGGGCAGAAGAAGTGACACTGCTTAGCAAGTCGTTGCTTCCCCCGCCAGAGAAGTTTCACGGTCTGTCGGATGTGGATTCGCGATACCGTATGCGATATGTCGATCTGTGGGCCAATCCTGAGGTGATGCAGCGTTTTAAGACACGCAGCGACATGGTTTCGTCCATACGACGCTTCCTGAATCATAAGGGTTTCCTTGAAGTGGAAACCCCGATGATGCAAACACTGGCCGGCGGTGCCGCGGCCAAGCCGTTTAAGACACATCACAACTCCCTTGACCTTGATTTGTTTATGCGAATCGCACCGGAGTTGTTCCTGAAGCGGCTGTTGGTTGGCGGCATGGAAAAAGTGTTTGAGATCAACCGCAATTTCCGCAACGAAGGCCTCAGTACGCGTCACAATCCGGAATTTACGATGATGGAACTCTATCAGGCGTATGCGGATTATAATGTGATGATGGATATGACTGAAGAGATGACCTGCATGTTGATCGAAGATCATTGCGAAGGTCCGAAACTCCCCTTCGGCGAGATGGAAATTGATTATACCCGGCCATGGCAGCGGGCTAAATACGCCGATCTGTTAAAGGAACACGCCGGTTGCGATATTGACGACCTGCCCGCGGTACGAACCAAGGCGAAAGAGTTGGGGATCCATGAGGTTGATATGGACGACGCGGTTGTGATTAATGAGGTCTTCGAGGCGACGGTCGAGGAGTATCTGATCAATCCGACTTTCGTAATTGATTATCCCGCAGCACTCTGCCCGTTGACAAAGCAGAGCAAGGCCGATCCCCGCTATGCAGAACGGTTCGAGCTGTTCATCGGAAAAATGGAGTTGGCCAACGCCTATACCGAGCTGAACGACCCCGATGTCCAAGAGGTCAACTTCCAAGGCCAGCTTCGCGGACTTTCGGATGAGGAAACAATGGCTAAGATGGATGATGATTTTGTCAATGCCCTGAAATACGGCATGCCGCCGGCGGGCGGCCTGGGTGTCGGTATTGATCGGCTGGTCATGTTGCTGACAAACGCCACCAGTATCCGGGATGTGGTGTTGTTCCCATTGCTCAAACCGCTGTCGCCAAAACCGGCTAAGGCAGAAGACGGCGAATAATTATTTGGCTGGGGAAACATTCAGCATAAATCTTAATGAGAAGGTAGCTTTAGCCGTGAAACAAATCAGCGTACTGTTATGCTTTCGTTACCTGCAGCATCGCCGGATCGTCTTGTTGAGTATGGCGGCGGTGGCGCTGAGTTGTGCCCTGTTGATTGCGACGGACAGTCTGTTTACCGGTTTTATCGAGGCGGTCGAAAGCAGTGTCAGCCGGCATTTGGGAGATGTCATTCTGGAGGTCCCGTCGGGTCGAACCATCACCGAATACGACACGTTCATTGATTCATTGTGCGAGACTGATGCCGTCGAGTCGGCAACGGCGATACTCAGCAGTCAGGGATTACTGCTGTCTGCTCCCGGCAAAGTGAAAACGGCTCGCATCTGGGGGATCGAACTGCCGCGACGGCTGGCTGTCACGCCGCTGCATGATGCATTGCTGTTCCAAAAAGAAAAACCGGCCGACCAAGTGGGCTTTACAGTTCCGGATGCTCCCGATGCAGTGGGTGGGATCGTGGGCATAGGTGTGTTGGCACAGCCAGATGAAACAACGGATGCGTATGATATGGATGCCGTCAAAGCAATGCTGGGTCAGCGGATGGCACTGACGACGGGATCACTGGTGCAGCATAGCTCGAATGCGAACGGCTCACAACCTCGATTTTCGCGTAAAGTCATTAAGTTTCATTTGGCGGATGTCGCCATGACGGGCGTCCATGAGTTTGATCAGTCGTTTGTTATGCTGCCGATCGAAACAGTGTCAAAGGCGCTCTACCCCGAGAGTCAAAGCGCTGCCAATCTCATCCACATTCGGCTTACTCCCGGCACGGACGTAGAAATCGCCGCGGGCGTTGTTCGTGGCGTTTGGCACAGTTTTGCCGAGGGTCGATTTGACTGGTATGCCTTTGCTTCGATTACTTCGGCTAAACAGCTGCAGGCTCAACTTATCGCTGAATACAGAAAACAAATGAATGTCCTGCTGTTTATCTTTGGCTTGGTGAGTGTTGGGATTATTCTGTTAGTCTTTTGTATTTTCTATCTGATCGTGATGACCCGACGCAAGGATATTGGCGTCCTCAAAAGCTGTGGCGTGTCCAGTGCATCAGTCGCTGGGTTATTTGTCCTGTTCGGTACGGTGGTTGGGATGGTCGGTGCGGTGGCAGGGATTGGGCTCGGCTGGCTGATCATCGAAAACATTAATGCGATTGAACAGGGGATCGCCTCGGTGTTCGGGCTCAAACTCTGGAAGGCCAGCACCTACATGTTTACTCAGATCCCCAACACAATGCACTGGGGTTCAGTGCTGTGGATCACAGGAGCCGGCATTATTGCCGCGGCGGTGGGTTCGTTGATTCCAGCGGTTGCCGCGGCGCGCGTAAAACCGGTAGAGACCCTGCAATACGAATAATAAACAGGAATAGATGAATGTATGAATATAGGAATATGCGAAGAACAGATAGTCCCGAGAAGAGCATCGAGTATTAGGATAGCTGCATGATTAAATGGTTACTGGCATGGCGGTATTTTTTTAAGAGACCGATCTCGATTTTGGCGGTCGTTGCGGTGGCGCTTTGCGTATTCATCGTGCTGGTAGTGATGACCGTGATGAACGGGTTGCTGCGCGACTTTAAGCAGAAAAACCACAATTACACCGGCGACTGTATCGTTGCATCCGATTCATTAGTGGGGTTCGGTTATTATGAAGAGTTTATGGATGTCCTAAAAAAGCAGCCCTATATCAAAGCGGTCTCCCCTGTGGCCAAGGGTGTGGGCCTGGTCCATCTAAAACAATATAAGTGGGACAGCGGGATTGAAATCCATGGCATTGACCCACTGCTGCATTCGCAGGCGACCCATTTTTCCGAGACACTGCACTATCAAAAAAAGACGCCGGAAAATGCGTTCGCCCCTCACGATGACCCACAGCTGGACGGATGTATTACGGGGATCGATGTGATTCCGCTGGGACGGCGCAAGATGGACGGGACCTATTTATACCACGATCAGCCGATGCGGATGGAACTGGTTGTTAGCGTCTTTCCATTAAATATTGCCGGCGGCCTGCAGCGGTCGCTGGACCTTGTCAGCACGAAGTCATTTTATTACAGTGACGACAGTCATAGTGGACTGGTCAAGGTCGATGGGGCGGTTGTCTATATCCCACTGGAGCAGGCACAAATTCTCTGCGGCATGGATTCCCCGATTAAGCGTATCAGTTCCTTGCATATCAGATTCGTTGACGGTGCTCCGATTCAATCGAGCGTCACCAAAGTGCGTCACCTTTGGAATGAGTTCGTCGCACAAAACGCTGACAAGCCTGCCGGAAAATTGTTTTCCAATGTTCGGGTTCAAAGCTGGCAGGAGAACCGCCGCAGTGTGATCGCACCGATGGAAAAAGAGCAGACCATGATGACGATGCTGTTTCTGATGCTCGGTGTGATCACGGTCTTTATTGTCTTTGTGGTGCTCTATATGATTATCAGTCATAAG